>JBATTD010000206.1:0-2705 GCA_049670345.1 Ignavibacteriaceae bacterium | reverse complement strand
GATACTAAGAGTATTGCCTGGCAGCCATACTCTGAAGAATCTATTTCTGAAATTAGTAACAGTGGCGTGATAATAGATTTTTATGCCGACTGGTGCATCCCTTGTAAAGAGCTTGATGCACTAACTTTCAGCGATCCGGAAGTAATAAAAGTTTCAGAAGGATTTGAAACCTATAAAGCTGATTTAACAGAGTCACTTTCAGCCGAAGTAGAAAAGTTGAGAGAAAAATACAAAATTGTTGGTGTTCCAACTGTTCTCATTCTCAACTCGGAAGGTGAAGAGGTGGAAAGAATAACTGGTTTCGTAACGGCAGAAGAATTTTTGAAAATAATTTCAAATGTTGAATAAAAAATTTAAGAGTATTGTTAAATGAACATAGTCTTAGTAACTTTAAAATTGTAATTAATTAAAATATTTGAGAAAAAAATGACAGAAGTAAAAGAAAAGCAAATTAAAACATTATCATCTGTTACAGTTATGTTTGCTGGTGATTCGGGTGATGGAATGCAGTTAACAGGTACACAATTTAGTGACACAACTGCATGGGTTGGTACCGATATGAATACACTGCCGGATTATCCTGCAGAGATCAGGGCACCTGCCGGTACTTTGTACGGTGTTAGCGGATTTCAATTACATTTTAGTAGTTTTGATGTTAATACGCCTGGTGATGCCCCCGATGTATTAGTTGCAATGAATCCCGCTGCATTAAAAGTTAATTTAACCAAGCTAAATCCAAGTGGATCAATCATCGTTAATACAGATTCATTTGATGCGAAGAATCTTAAGTTAGCCAAGTATGAAAAAAATCCCCTGGAAGATGGTACACTTGATGGATATCATGTTTATGAGGTACCGATAACATCGCTTACCTCAAGGGCATTAAAGGATACTTCGCTTTCTCCCAAGGAAGTTTCAAGAAGTAAAAACTTTTTTGCATTAGGACTTATGTACTGGTTATTTGACAGACCGATGGAGAAAACAGAGGAGTGGTTAAAGGTTAAGTTCAAAAACAAACCCGAAATTTCTGAAGCAAATATTAAGGCTCTTAAAGCCGGGTACAATTTTGGTAATATTACTGAAATTTTTACAACACGCTATACAGTTGATCCTGCAGATCTGCCAAAGGGAACGTATCGTAACATTTCGGGTAATGAAGCAACAGCATTGGGATTTTTAACAGCGTCGGTAAAAAGTAATTTGCCTCTATTTCTTGGTTCATATCCCATAACTCCTGCATCTGAAATTTTACAGTACTTAAGTACGTATAAAAATTTTGGTGTAAAAACTTTGCAGGCAGAAGATGAGATAGCAGGAATTACTTCTGCAATTGGTGCTGCATTCGCCGGTAACCTTTCTATTACCACAACAAGTGGTCCTGGGTTAGCACTTAAAACCGAAGCAATTGGTTTAGCAGTGATGACTGAGCTGCCATTAGTGATTATTAACGTTCAGCGCGGAGGACCCAGTACCGGGTTACCAACAAAAACAGAGCAGGCAGATCTTCTTCAGGCAATTTATGGAAGAAATGGTGAGGCTCCTGTAGCTGTGCTTGCAGCAAGAACACCCAGGGATTGTTTTTATATGGCCATCGAAGCATCAAGGATAGCTTTAAAATATATGACCCCGGTAATCCTTTTGACTGATGGTTATGTAGCAAACGGTTCTGAACCCTGGAGGGTTCCTGATGTAGATACAATTCCGGAGCTTACTGTAAAGTTACGGACCGATCCTGAAGGATTCTTCCCGTATCTGAGAGATGAAAACCTTGCAAGACCCTGGGCAATTCCCGGAACACCAGGACTTGAACATAGAATTGGTGGATTGGAAAAAGCTAATATTACAGGTAATGTGAATTACGAACCTGATAACCATGACGAGATGGTTAATTTAAGGACACAGAAAATTAAAAACATTGCAAATGATATTCCTGATCTAAAAGTTGATGGTGATGAACAGGGAGATTTGATTGTGTTAGGCTGGGGTGGAACATACGGAACTTTAAAGGATGCTACGTCACTTGCAAGAGAGAAAGGCTACAAAGTCTCGCACGCTCATCTACAATATCTTAACCCGCTGCCTAAAAATACGGGTGAGGTTTTAAATAATTTTTCAAAAGTACTTATTCCGGAAATTAATCTTGGCCAGTTATCAAGACTTATCAGGAGTGAGTTCTTAATTGATGTTAAACAATTTAATAAAGTAAGAGGCTTACCATTGAATACTGCAGATGTCTTAGATAATATAATCGATATACTTGGAGGTAATAATGTCTAATAATGAAGAAGTAAAAGTGCAAAAATTAACAGCAAAAGATTTTGCAAGCGACCAGGATGTTCGATGGTGCCCTGGCTGCGGTGACTATTCTATTCTTGCACAGGTTCAAAGATCATTACCTGATATCATTGGAGCCGACAAAGAAAAGCTGGTTTGGGTTTCCGGTATAGGCTGTTCAAGCCGTTTTCCATATTATATGAACACTTACGGCTTTCATGGTATCCACGGTAGAGCTACAGCTATTGCAACGGGAGTTAAAGTTGCCAATCCTGAACTTGCTGTATGGGTTGCTACCGGTGATGGTGATCTTCTGAGTATTGGCGGTAACCATTTTATCCATGCATGCAGAAAAAATGTGGATATTAAAATCCTGCTATTTAATAACAGAATATACGGATTGACTAAAGGACAGTATTCTCCTACATCGG
>JBATTD010000205.1:0-2275 GCA_049670345.1 Ignavibacteriaceae bacterium | reverse complement strand
AATACTCTGTGAGTATTTTTTTTGCTTCTTTTCAAGTGTGCAATTAATCCATTCGTGGGTAAGTAAACCCATATAAGAAAAACTATAATTACCAATCCAACAATTAATGATGATAAAGGATCAACCATTTATTAATTTCTTTCTATTAATTATTTTGCCTTAAAACAAAAATATTTGCAGCAATTGTGTTACTTATATTAAATTCAATGCTATCAAAGGATATCAACATCGACTTATCAAAATCCAGTATGTTTTTAACTAACAATTTCTTATTTAACTCCAAACCAATTTCCGATAAGTAATTAAGGAAAGAATGATCAAAATCATTTACGCGAACAACTTCAACCATTTCGCCGGTTTCTATCATACTTAATGGAATCATTTTTTTTTGCTTCGGTAAAATTCCGTTTTTATCCGGAATGGGATCACCATGGGGATCAAACTGTGGATAATCTAACATTTCTTCAAGGCGGTTTATCAGCACATCCGAAGATGAGTGCTCGAGGTGTTCAGCTTCATCGTGAACTTTATCCCAGGGCATACCAACTATTCTTTGAAGAAACAACTCCCAAATTCTATGTCGTCGCACCATATTTCTTGCGTACGATTCTCCCTGTCCGGTTAGTTTAATTCCCTTATATCGTGTATAGTTTACCAGCCCGTCTCTCGAAAGCTTTTTCATCATATCAGTTACAGCAGCGTTGGAAATTTCTAATTGTTCAGCCAACTGCGTTGCTTTAATTCCGCCTTCATTATTTCTGTGGCGATATATTGTACTTAAATAATTTTCTTTGGAAATATTTTTCATAACGGCACATAACTTAAGTAAGCTTAAAAATAAAGTCAAGTCCATTTAATCTATATTTGTTATTAATTTGTTGCAAGAATCAGGAAAATAGATTATTTTTAATCAGATAATATAATCCGATTATAAAATGAGGTGATTGTGTTAAGACAAATAGTGCATATAGATGAATCAAAGTGTGACGGATGCGGCGACTGCGTACCGAGCTGCCATGAAGGTGCATTACAAATAATTGATGGAAAGGCACGATTGATAAGTGATCTTTTCTGTGATGGATTGGGTGCGTGTTTGGGCCACTGCCCTCAAGCAGCAATTACAATTGAAGAAAGAGAAGCCGAACCATATAATGAAAGAAAGGTTATGGAATATATTGTTGAGGGTGGAAGCAATGTTATTAAAGCTCATCTTCAGCATTTATTAGATCATAAAGAAATGGATTTTTACAACGAGGCAATTGCATTCCTGAATGAGAACAATATTGAAAACCCGTTAACGATTATAGAAGAAAAAAAGTTTGAAAATTCTGCTTGCGGTTGTCCCGGCTCCAAAGAAATGGTTTTTGATGTTGATGAGGATGTGCCCGGGGAAAACGGAAAAAGAAGATCTCATTTAACACAATGGCCAATACAGATGCATTTGGTTTCGCCCTATGCACCATATTACAGAGACTCTCATCTATTGCTAACTGCAGATTGCATTGGGTTTGCTATACCCGATTTTCACAAAGATTATCTCAAAGGAAAAAGTATTGCAATTGCATGTCCGAAGTTAGATACGAATCAGCAAATTTATAAAGAAAAATTAATTGCAATGATAAATGAATCAAACCTCCAATCGATTACGGTTATTATAATGCAGGTTCCCTGCTGCAGCGGGTTGCTTCAATTAGCACAGGATGCTGTTAATCAATCGGGCAAAGAAATTCCGGTTAAAGTAGTTATTGTAGGAATCCAGGGAGAGATCTTACAGGAGACTGAACTTACTTATCAATAGACAAGAAATTTAATGGTATTCCAAATTCATTGTGTCATCCTGAACCTGTCTGCCCTTCCTGCCGGTAGGCAGGCTAAGGGCAGGTTTGATTCAGGATCTATTTTTATCGATGAGATTCTGAAATAAATTTCAATGCCTCACAAACATTCAACAAAGACTTAAATTCCTGTGTGCCTAATTGGATAATTAGTCTATTTATCCTCAAATGTAAATTCATAATTAGACAGGTCGATTTTACAACAATCCTAACAAATCTCCCTTCACTAATCATCACGTATTAGCTATAAAACAAAAATTAAGCAACAGTTCAGTGGTTGTCCGGTGGTATAAAAATTGCGCAAATATTGAGTTTCTGGTACAAATAATACTTTAAATGAAAAAATATTTAGCAATATTACTACTAAATTACGTTTTGGGATACCTTCTTTTTGTTCCCTCACAAAAAATTTCAGATGACGAGATTTTAAATCATAATGA
>JBATTD010000204.1:0-2777 GCA_049670345.1 Ignavibacteriaceae bacterium | reverse complement strand
CCTGTAAAACGCGTGCCCGATACAATAAAAATTCTTAAAAAAGTAATTGAGGATGTTCCTGCCAAACTTATTCTTGTTGGCGATGGACCTGATCGTTCTGAATGCGAACGGCTTTGCAGGCAATTGGATTTGTGTGATCAAGTAAAATTCCTGGGGAAACAGGAAGGGCTTGTAGAAATTTTAAACTCTGCCGACCTGTTCTTAATCCCTTCACAATCCGAAAGTTTTGGATTAGCTGCTTTGGAAGCCATGGCTTGCGGGCTGCCTGTTATTAGCTCAAGTGTAGGCGGGCTGCCGGAATTAATAAGCCATAATGAAACAGGTTTTATTGCAGAAATTGGAGATGTTGACAGGATGGCTAAGTATGTTGTTGACTTACTAAGCAATGATAAGAAGTACAAACTTTTTTCCAAAAATGCCAGAGACAGAGCAGTTAATAAATTCGATAAATCTAAAATTATACCTATTTACGAAAAACATTATCAAACTATATTGAACGGTTAGCATATGATAGTTTATTGTGCGGGAGCCATTAAAGGCGATACAGCTTACCAAAATAATTATATAGAAATGATTCGGTTTATCGAATCAATGAATCACACTGCATTAGCCGAGTTAAACGGAATGTTCAAATTTTCAATCCCGCTTAGTGATAAACAGATTTACACAAGAGATATAAAATGGATTGACGGTAGCCAACAGATGATTGCTGAAATATCAGGTCCGAGTTTGGGAGTGGGCTTTGAAATTGCTTATGCAATATTTCATAAAGAGATTCCTGTTCTGGCACTCGTATCATCAGATGTTGAAAAGATATCAGCTATGATCACCGGATGTAATTCCCAACTGCTTACAATAAAAAGATATAAGAATATTGACGATATGCAAAACATAATTTCAGATTATTTTAAGAATTTGGAACAGGAAAGTGACGGAAAAGGAATTCATCTCCCGTTACATAAAGAAGCACGCTGAAACAAACAGCAAAATCTTTCCGGATGATTTTACCAACCTAAGTGATACAGAAAAACTGGAGCTGCCTCATAAAACTCTTGTGTTGGGAAACGAATTTTTTGGCGCATTTGAAATTCTCACAACAGAAGGCACACCCGTTTTACAGGCAGAAAACATTCATAAAGCTAAGTACATTGTTTATGCAAATTTAAACCGAAGCGGTAATATCATCCTCCCAAAAAAAGAAAACGAAATTAAAACCGCAGTTGAGAATTATGAGAAACACCTGGATTGGATATTGCTTGATATTGAAGAAGAGCTAAAAAAGAAATTACCGGAATCACGAAATTTTCATTCAATAACAAATGAGATATTTTTAAAATTAAACCTGGTTCGCTATTGAAAAAAAACAAACCTTTTCTTTCGGACAAAGTTTATGATTATCTCATCAATGTTTATGGAAAAGAATCGGCCGATAAGTATTTAGAGTTTATGGAAGAATATCCTTCAGTCTACGTTCGTGTAAATAATCTTAAAATTGAGCGGAATGCTCTTATTAAAAAATTGGATGAACGATACAACATTGAACCGGAAATTTTTGATGCTTTGCCCAACACTTTAAAATTCCATGAGCGTGAAGAAGATCTCGGCAAGACGTTAGAAATAGTATTAGGTTATTATTATATCCAGGGTTTTTCTTCTATGCTGCCTCCTTATGTCCTTAATCCTTCTGAAAATGATAAAGTTCTCGACTTGTGTTCAGCACCCGGTTCTAAAACAACGCAAATAGCTGAGTTGATGAATAACAAGGGGACATTGATTGTGAATGAAGTTCAACTCGATAGAATAAAAGCGCTCATCTATAATCTTGATAGATTGAATATTATAAATACCGGTGTTATTCATTCAAAAGGTGAACTGCTCACAAAACATTATCTAAACTATTTTGATAAAATTTTGGTTGATGCACCTTGCAGCGGTCTCGGTATTATGCAGAAAAAGATTGAGGTGAATCAATGGTGGTCTATAGACCGTGTTAATAAACTGCACGATTTACAAGTTAGATTGTTAGTTGCTGCTATTAAAATGCTTAAAGCTGGCGGCGAGGTTGTTTATTCAACCTGTACTCTCACCCCGGAAGAAAATGAACTTGTAATTGAAAAATTGTTGCGGAAATATCCTGCTGAGGTATTGGAAATTGAGCTGCCTGTTAAATATAGAAACGGTTTTACAAGTTATGATGGGAAGCAGCTTCATCCCGATCTTGAAAAAGCAGTCCGAATTCTTCCTTGGGAAGCAGATTCAGATGGCTTCTTCATGATAAAGTTGAGAAAAACAGAAGAAACAGATCCTCTTGATAATGCAAGGTGGAAAAATAGTTATACTTTGGAGTATTTAAAACCGGGTAATAAAAAAATTAAAAATTATCTTTCGTACATTTCCGAAACATTCGGAATTGATGAGGAAGTTTTTCTGCAGTACAACTACATTTTAAAGCGAAGAGATATTTTCTTTGTAAATAAAAACTGGGATGATGTTAATCTTGGCTTGTTTCATCGCATAGGCACCAAGTTCGGCACAATTGATAAAAGAGATGATATTGTACTTCACACCAATGCAGCACAAATACTTGATAAACATATTACCAAAAATATTTACCAGGTAAAGGATAAAGACGAGTTAAGAATTTACCTTGCCGGGGGATTAATACCGAATGATGATATTGATAGAGATCAAATAGTTGTAAAATATAAAGATTATGTTTTAGGAACAGCAATTGTTACTGGTGGAGGAATTAAAAGCCGTTTTCCCCGCTCTAAAAG
>JBATTD010000203.1:0-2732 GCA_049670345.1 Ignavibacteriaceae bacterium | reverse complement strand
TTGTTGCAATCTTAGGCAGTATTGATATAGTCCTCGGAGAGATAGACAGATGATTTACGATTGGTTATATAGTTTAACAGGAAGTGAAATTATTGCTGCCGGAATTCAGAGTCTTCTGCCTCTATTTCTTTTCATTCTCCCCTTTGCATTAATTGCAGTGCTTTTAGAAAGAAAAGTATCTGCTCATATGCAGGATAGATTAGGACCTATGAGAGTTGGATATCACGGTCTTCTGCAAACAGTTGCCGATATAATTAAGTTAGTGCAAAAAGAAGATATTGTTGCTGCCGAAACTGATAAAAAGTTTTTTAATCTTTCACCCCTAATTGTTTTTGCGGGAAGCTATGCAGCATTTGCAGCAATACCTTTTTCAGGTGCATTTATGGGCTCGAACATTGATCTTGGTATAATTTACATTATTGCCGTTACAGGTCTTGTTGTTGCTGGTATCTTAATGGGTGGATGGGCTTCGAATAATAAATATTCATTACTTGGTGCTATGAGAGCAGCAGCCCAAATCATCAGTTACGAAATTCCAACCTTACTTATTGTTGTTACTGTTATAATGATTACGGGCACAATGAATCTTTATACGATGAGCGAATGGCAGACGGGATACTTTTGGAACTGGCTTATATTAGGTGGTCCGGAATTCGGTATTGTTAAAATATTATTCATCCCATTAATGCTAATGGCATTTTTAATAATCTTTTTAAGTACACTCGCAGAAGTGAACAGAACTCCGTTCGATATTCCTGAAGCTGAATCTGAAATTGTTGCCGGTTACCACACTGAATATTCAGGGATGAAATTCGCAATGTTTTTCCTTGCAGAATATGCAAATATGTTCGCGGTTTCTGCAATAGTTTCGGCACTATTTTTTGGCGGCTACCAATCACCCTTCGGTTATTTAGGAAACGCACTTGAAATTAGCTGGCTGATTCCTATCGAACAATTCTTCTGGTTTACGGCAAAAGGAGTATTTTTTGTTATAGTGCAGATGTGGTTAAGATGGACTTTACCGCGCTTTAGGGTAGACCAGCTTATGAGTTTTTGTTGGAAATACCTTATTCCAATTTCATTTGTTATTTTATTATTAGTTGGATTGATAACAGTTTTATAATGAAGAATTATATCTTAAAATTCTGGCAGGGCTTTTTTACAATTATGATCGGAATGAAAGTTACGTTCCGCCACTTGTTTATCCCTGCAGTAACTATACAATATCCAACCGTAAGACCGGAAATGCCTGAACGTGAAAGAAACAGGTTATATGTTAATATGGATGATTGTATCGGCTGTGATCAATGTGCACGTGCCTGTCCTGTAAACTGCATAGATATAGAAACCGTAAAATCCGTACCGGGTGATGATCTTGGTAAAACATCTAACGACAAAAAGAAGGCCCTTTGGGTAACCAAGTTTGATATTGATATTGCTAAATGCTGTTACTGCCAGTTATGTGTATTCCCCTGCCCAACCGATTGCATTTATATGACCGATGTTTATGAATTTTCAGAATTTGAAAGAGATAATCTTGTTTACGATTTTGTAACACTTACGCCTGATGAAAAAGAAGAGAAGAAAAAGAATTACGAAGAACTTATGATAAAGAAAGAAGCTGAAAAAGTTGCCGCTGCTAATAAGAAAGCCGAAGAAGAAGCAGCTAAGAAAAAAGAAAGTGATACTGAAAGTGAAAATAAAACAGATGATAAACCTGAAGAAAATAAAGAGTAATTGAAATGACAGTTTACGATATAATATTTTATTTATTCGCTGCTGTTACTTTAATATCAGCATTCTTTGTTGTTACTAACAGGAACATTGTTCACTCGGCTTTCTTTCTGCTTTTTACTTTATTTGGTGTTGCAGGTATTTATGTTCTGCTCGGAGCAGATTTTGTCGCAATAGTACAACTTATTGTTTATGTGGGAGGAATACTGATATTAATATTATTCGGTGTCATGCTTACAAATAAAATTGTTAATGTAGAAATTAAAACTGATACTATCCATGCCTTACCTGCATCAATTGTGGTGGGATTATTCACCGGTGCAATTGGTGCTGCTGTATTAAATACAAAATGGAATGTTGTTGAAACTCCCGATCCTGTTCCGTCAACAGCAGCAATTGGAAGCATGTTAATTAATGAATACGCACTGATCTTCGAACTGCTTGGTATACTTTTATTAATCGCACTGATAGGTGCCGCATCAATGGCGAGAAGATAATTTATGTTAAATGTTGGCTTAACACATTTTTTAGTTATTAGCGTAGTTCTTTTTTCATTAGGAATGTACGGTGTTATAACGAGAAAGAATGCCATAATGGTGCTGATGGGAATAGAGCTAATTCTAAACTCGGCTAATATAAATTTTATTGCTTTTGCAAAATTCGGCAACTTTGGTTTACAAGGTCAGATAATGGCATTGTTCGTTATAGTGCTTGCGGCAGCCGAAGCAGCTATTGCGCTGGCGATTGTAATTAATATTTATAAAACAATATCAAACATTAATGTTGATGAAATTGATTCTCTAAGAGACTGATTATTATATGACTGAATCTTTAATGATAAATATTGCGATTGCTGTTTTATTCTTACCATTACTTGGTTTTGTAGTAACAGTTTTTCTAGGCAGTAAAATAAAGCAGATATATTTCTTCGAAAATATAATAATGTTTTTCAGTCTTGCAGGAGCAATTATACTTGCAATCTTCAAACTTTCGAGCTT
>JBATTD010000202.1:0-1690 GCA_049670345.1 Ignavibacteriaceae bacterium | reverse complement strand
CTAATATAAGTTTAACACCAAAAATTTTATGGAATATACCGGCAAAAATTAGATAGTCTGGAAGATTATGGGCTTGAATTACTTTATATTTTCGTTTTATTGATAGAGGTAATAATCGGAAGAAAGCGACAATTAAAAATAGAATTGATTGAAGAAAATATATAATTTTATTTTCCCGGGCCGGAGCATTCATTATTCTGTAAGCTGTAACATTTCCAAATTTCTGCTTCGGAGGTTGCTTTCCTGAATACCTGCACAAAACATCTACTTCATATCCGGCTTCACCTAATGCTTCAGCCTGCCTCCTGATCCGCGGATCACCTGGATAAGAGGCCATTGCTATCATACATACTATTTTCGACTCCGCACTTTTTTTCATCTTCAATTAATATTTGTATTAAAACTTTGTATCATTTCAGAGTGATGATTTAGTGCATATTCAGCAATTTTCTTTGGAAGTACGTGCCAATAATCATTAGAATATTTCGCCTTAATATATTTAAGTAAATCAATATATAGATTAACTGAAAACTCTTCCCTACTTTGTTGTTTGTTCTCGAAGTTTAAGTAATCCGGATGAACATTTATTAATACCATCCCACCTTTTTCAACAATCCAATCGATCTTTTCTTTCCATATTCTAATATCTGTCGCCTGCATTAAAGTAAATAATGTAAAATCCTGAACTAATGTATAAGGCAATTCAACATAACTACTTTGTTTATCATTATCCTCAACGATGAAAGGAAAAATAGTTTCAACTCCATCAGATTGAGGTTCAAAAGGATCGGTATCAAATGTTGACAGATCATATTCAATATCCAGCTTATGCATCCACTGTAAATTGTGATGCATTGCCGGAGCCCTGAAACCAACTGAGTTCCATTCCTTTAAATAATGGTTTATTTTTTTTGCTCTTTCGGTAAAGACTCTTTCACTGCTGAACAGTTTACCATCATGATTTAATCCGTGAACTCCTACTTCAAAACCGTTATCTGCTAAATACTTTCTTAACTCAGGAGATACCTTATACCTTTCCGGTACAAAATTAAATGAAGAACAGAAACCTAAATTTTTCTCAAGTTCCATAAGGTTTATGCATTTATCGTGCCCAGACTGACTTTCTACATCGTGTGTAAGAATAACCGCAAACTTTTTATTATCTACCCAACCAAGCCACCCATTAGGTTTTTCCCCGGCTTTCTCTAAGATTGGCCAAACATTTTTATACTTTTCTATCTGTCTTTCAACAAGCTTTCGTCGTAGAAATATTTGAACTGATCTCGGAATAATCGGTTTTAATATGTAAAATAATTTTTTCAATTGATTATTAAATTCTATAAACGTTTATAAACAAATTCGCCGAGTTTTGCAGTTAGAGCTAATGGTAACAACTGCCAGATTGTTCGCTTCAATCCTCCTTCCGTTCCTTCATCAAGCTCATCCGCTTCTAATTGAACAGGTTTTGGATAATAATAATGATACAAATTAATTTTTACTGTATCCCATTTCTTCTTATAAGTAGCTAATCCTATATTGCCTTTCGATACTTCCCCAAAGTCATAATGTTTGAAACCATTTTTCTGAGCATCAAGCATGGCATACCAATGTAATAAATCGTTAGGGCGTAACTCAATATGTTTATGGATGCGGCTGCTGCCGCTAAAAGCGAGTGTAATATTTTTGTTAT
>JBATTD010000201.1:0-3063 GCA_049670345.1 Ignavibacteriaceae bacterium | reverse complement strand
GTTACAGGATGGCACCGCACGCAGATTTTTTGGAAACAAAAAATCGGGCAGTAGATAACCTGTTATCCAGAATAGAAAGTGGAAAAGGGAAACCTAAATATAAAGCATGGATTCCTGTGCCTATATTGTTACCCGGAGAAAAAACAAGTACAAGAATAGAACCAGGAAAGAGTTTATATGCCCGGGTTGCACCGCTTTCTAAACAACAAGGTATTATCGATGCAGCAATTTGGGTTGGATATGCCTGGGCTGATGAACCGCGAAATCATGCAGTTGTTATGGTTACGGGAGATGATAAAGAAAAAGTAACCAGTACTGCCGAGGAACTGGCAAATAGTTTTTGGGAGGTGAGGTCAGACTTTAAGTTTGTTGCCCCTACAGCTTCTCTTAGTGAAAGCATTGATAAGGCGATTGCCAGTGAAAAGCACCCTTTCATTATAAGTGATATGGGGGATAATCCTACTGCCGGGGGTGCAGGGGATGTAACCTGGACTTTAAAAGAAATACTTGCACGTCCCGAATTTAAATCAGAAAATGGACCTTCTCTTATTTATGCCTCTATGCCGGGGCCGGAATTTGTAACAAAGGCCATTGAAGTAGGTATTTATGGAAAAGTTGATGCATATGTGGGTGCAGCAGTTGATGCTCGTTTTGCTCCTCCAATAATGTTGTCCGGAATAGTAAAAGCTATAGAACATGGAGACAAATATGCGGAAACTGAAGTCGTTGTTAAGGTTGGCAGCGTGCATGTTATTGTAACAAAAAAACGTAAGCCTTATCACTATGAAATTGATTTTACCAGGTTGGGTCTGAATCCCCGAAAAACTGATATATTAGTTGTAAAAATTGGTTATTTAGTACCAGAGCTATATAACATGAGGGCAGACTGGATAATGGCGCTTACGCCCGGTGGTGTAGACCAGGACCTGGAGCGACTTAATTATAAAAGAATTAATAGACCAATGTTTCCCTTTGAAAAGGACATGAAGGCTCCGGATCTTACAGCTAAATTAGTACCATCTTCTGATGACATATAATTAGTAGTTAACTATTGGTTCCTTGGTACGAAACTGCTTTTAATCTATTCTCATAAGGAGAGGAATAATTATGAAAGCAATTGTTTATCACAAATATGGTTCACCCGACGTTCTTCATCTGGAAGAGGTAGAAAAACCAACTCCCAGGGTCAATGAAGTCTTGATAAAAGTTCATGCGGCATCCGTAAATTATTCTGACTGGGCTTTCGTTAGAGGTAAGCCGTTCTTGGTCCGCCTAATTGGCTCGGGGCTTCTCAAACCAAAAAACACAATACTCGGAAAAGACATAGCGGGACGAGTTGAAGCGATTGGCAGAAATATAAAGCAGTTTCAGCCAGGTGATGAGATTTACGGGGATCTATCCGAGTGTGGTTTTGGCGCTTTTGCTGAGTTTGTATCTGTTCCTGAAAATGCATTAGCCCTGAAACCGGCCAATCTATCATTCGAAGAAGCAGCTGCCGTACCTGAAGCGGCAGTCGTTGCTCTGCAGGGCCTTCGCGATAAGGGACAGATTCAGGCTGGGCAAATGGTTTTGATTAATGGTGCGTCTGGTGGTATCGGTACGTTTGCGGTGCAGATTGCCAAATCATTCGGGGCGGAAGTGACTGGCGTGTGCAGCACTTGGAATGTGGACATGGTGCGCTCAATTGGGGCAGACCATATCATTGATTACACTCAAGAAGATTTCACTAAAAATGGTCAACGTTACGACCTGATTATTGCTGCTGCAGGATATCGTTCGATTTTCGATTACAAGCGTGCATTAAGTCCGGAGGGCATTTATGTTGTAACCGGAGGTTCCATGGTTCAAATTTTCCAACCTATGCTTCTGGGACCATGGATTTCATTGACCGGGAATAAGAAAATGGTTAACCTGTCCAACCGACCAAACCAAAAAGATTTAGTTATTATGAAAGAGCTGCTTGAAGCCGGTAAGGTTGTACCTGTTATCGATCGACGTTACTCATTAAGTGAGGTTGCTGAAGCTCTGCGGTACTATGGTGATGGACACGCCCAGGGAAAAGTAGTAATAACTTTGGAACATAATAACAAAACCTAACAAGGCGCTGCAGCTGACCGCTACCCCACTCCTCTTCATAGTGGTAGATAAGCTTCATCGTTATGCGGTTAGCAATTAGATATTTAATTTTTTTTGAAAAGTCATAAAATCGGATATATTTACTAAAAGAAAGGAAGTAACAATGAAAACAATAATCACAGCAATATTAGCATTAGTGCTCTTTGCTCTTGTAGGTTGTGAAAAGCAGGAGAACCCGGTTCCCAAAGTAGACCTTCACTCTGCTGTAGTTACGGATAATCTAGACGCCATACGTCAACACATTAAGGCTGGTTCTGACTTAAATGTATTAGAATCCACGCGAGAGTCCACACCCCTTATCACGGCTGCAGCTATTGGCAGGACTGAAGCTGCCGAAATCCTGATAGATGGAGGGGCCGATATGAACTACAAAAACGCCGATGGATCAACTGCTCTTCACACGGCAGTAGCATTCGATAACACCGAAGTTGCCAAAATCCTTATAGATGCCGGGATAGACCTTAACATCAAAAACAATGATGGATCAACTGCTCTTCACACTGCAGCCTTCTTCTGCAATGTAGAGATAGTCGAAGCCTTGCTGGAAAAGGGTGCTGATAAAACTCTAAAGAACAAGAATCTGGCTACCGCACTTGAGATTGTTGAAATTCCTTTTGAAGATGTTAAAGGTGTATACGATGCCATCGGGGCCAGACTATATCCATTGGGAATAACACTTGACTATGATCATATAAAATCGACACGACCCAAAATTGCAGAGATGCTGAAATAGAAGCAGCTAAAAAATGAATTTGCACAGAAATGAATAATTAGAATAATCATTTAAAAAGTGGAAATAATATTGAACACAGATAGAAGATATGATATAGATTGGTTAAGAGTAATAGCAATAGCACTGCTACTAATCTATCATGTAGTAATTGTGTTTCAGCCCTGGGGATTTTACATTGGTTTTATTCAAAGTGC
>JBATTD010000200.1:0-2422 GCA_049670345.1 Ignavibacteriaceae bacterium | reverse complement strand
CTTAAAGCCCCCTGGAATTCTTCCAAAAGTGTGAGTCGCGTGGTGATAATCTCAACAAGTCCGTTGATTTGTACCTGAACGGTAGGGGAATTTGCTACGTTTGTGAATGGGATAACAACGAGGTGTTTTTCCACCGGAAGAGAAGTGAATACCGACCAAATATTAATCCTTTCTTTATTTAAATATAGTAGGACTAAAATAAGTACTACAAAGGCAATTCCGATTTGAAAAATACTCCTGTGAAAAATTTTCTTCGACCTAATCTGCTTAAACAACGATTTTCTCTTTCTAAAATTACCTTCTACGTGATCGCCGTATCTCACTTCAACTAAATTCGTTAACAATTCCGAATCTAATGAATAACGATTATCAGGTTCTTTTTCTATGCATTTTGCAATAATTTTATTTAATTCATCCGGAATGTTTTTCAAGGGTTCTGGATCTTCGTTAATTATCGAGTACAAAATCGCTTGTTCGTATTCTCCGTTAAATGGCAGCTCTCCTGAGAGCATTTCATACAACATAACAGCAAGAGACCATATATCGGTTCTATAGTCTACATTTGCTCCTTTTGTTTGTTCGGGTGACATATACGCAATGGTGCCCATAGTCTTTCCTATTCTCGTAATGGTATCTTTGGAAACACTCTTCGCCAAACCGAAATCTAATATCTTTACAATACCCTCATCTGTAATAAAAATATTTGCAGGTTTTATATCGCGATGAATAATACCCTTATTATGAGCGGCTGACAATCCCTCCGCAACCTGTATGATAAGATCAATGGCTTCATTCGTTTCCATTGGTCCTTTTTTTAATTTGTCCCGAAGTGTTTCTCCCACATAATAATCCATGCATATGTATAACTGATTCACGGGCGATTTAAGCATTTCATCTGTTTCATTGATCTCATGTATAGTGCAGATGTTCTCGTGTTGAAGTGCTGATGCCGTTTGGGCTTCGTGAATAAACCTGACTTTCGCTTGCTCATCCATTGTGAAGTGCGGCGATAAAAATTTGAGCGCAACTTTTCGTTTTAACTTTGTGTCCTCAGCAAGATAGACAACACCCATCCCGCCTTCCCCAATTTTGTCTATAATCTTGTAATGTGATATTGTTTTTTGTGCGTTAATAGATCTTTCTTCCTTTATAGCCGGAATTGATAAACCCTCGTTTGAAATGGCATACAGATTTACAGGGTGCTTTACATTTTTTAATTCAAATTTTCCAATTGAAACAGTACTAAACTCAGGGTGATTTATGATTTCGTCAAACACTTTTTCTGAGATTAATACACCTCCTGGCACAGAAAGGTTTTCAATTCTTGATGCAACATTTACTCCATCACCATAAGCGCCATCATCATTATATACTATATCACCAGTGTGTAAACCTATTCTCAAAGGGACTTTTGGTTCCTTCAGTAATTCATTCTGTATTTCAACTGCACATCTAACTGCCTCTACTGCACTTCCAAAAATACTTAATGCTCCATCGCCATAGTATTGCACTATTTTTCCTTGATGCTTTGCAGTTAAGTTTTCCAATACTTTTCTGTAGCACTTTCTCCTTCTATTTCCATCTTGCTCATCATGCTGCATCATCGCTGTGTAACCCACTATATCTGAAAACATTATTGCAGCTAAGAGTCTAATATCTTTTTGCATTATCAATCTCGCTCTATGGTAATAATATTGGGATGAATAAGTGCGGGTATAGCTTTGCCCTTTCGCATAGGGAATTCCAAAGCTTCTTTATAAAAAGAAAAAAGCGATAAAATAATTTTGGGGAGGAATATTACTACTTCATTATTGAATTTCTTATATACTGCTCTGTATATCAAATGAAACCCTCCCATACAAAGGTTCTCAATAATTTAATATTGCTCATCAGCCTTACCTTTCATTTGCCTTAATTTATATATTAATTAAATGAAAGAGCAAGAACTCATTTCAAACCTTTAACGGCAATTTCAGTGTACGATAAGAAATGTAATACAAAATGTTAATTCATTTTGATAGAGTCAAGCAAAATAGTTTGCTAATCAGCAATCAAATTTAGTATATCCTTAACAAGTGATATGAAACAATCCAATTACAGAACCGCTTTCCTTATTCCATTTTTCTATTGCACCTGCGGTTGGTATAATAAAAACATTGCAATTCATTTGATCCAAGAACTCAGATGCTTCATCTGAAAGTGTTACCATTCCTGTTTGTCCGCTGCCAACTAAAAATTTCTCAACGCCCTCTTCATAAATATGTTTGGCTTCTTCAAGAGAAATTATATGAGAAGTACCAAAACGCTTTTTCGATAGTTTCTTCTTCCGCTTATTAACTTCTCCGCTCAGGTCAATGAAGACATCGTGATCGAAGACTTTTCCTTCTATGGTAATTGATCCAAAAGATGTATTATCAATACT
>JBATTD010000199.1:0-10511 GCA_049670345.1 Ignavibacteriaceae bacterium | reverse complement strand
AGGAAACGGAGTTGTAATGCCTATTAAGTAACTCTTTTTCATGCGGAGCAGCATCATGACAATTTTCACACGAAACCAATTCTCCACTTTCAGCTATTGTGCTATGACTTCCTCCAGCTATCTGATGTTCGGATGTCGTGTGGCAATCAGTACATTGAAAATCCAATCCGCCCATGTGAAAATCAATTTCTTCGGTAGGATTATATAGACTACTATCCATATCGCCATGTTTAACGCCTGTTCCCCCACCGCCATTAAAATGGCAGTTGCCGCAATTTTTTCTTGTACTTGGTCCAACGCTCTGCGCTACAATTAAAAGATCAACCTTAGATTCCGGATATCCAGCACCCATTGGTATTTTAGAATATGTCCCGGTTTGCTCATGACAAACAAGACAATCAATATTTTCCTGTGCACTAAAATCAAAGTTCTCATCTTTCCAACCATAACTAATATGGCAGCTTGTACATCTTGGCCAGTTTGACGGAACTGCAATACAAAAATTGTTTATTATATTAAGCTTCCCTCTGCTTACCAAATTCGTACTATCAGGATTATGACCTAACCAATTCCAATGGCGTGTTTTGATTATTTGTTCACCAACCTCTTCGTGGCACATCAAGCAGGTTTCAGTTACTTCCTGGGGTGTTTCGAATGGTCCTTCGATCATTTCCGAATGGTCTTGAGGGAAAGAATTACTACGTAAAATTAACATTAATATCAGCAGGGAAATTGTCTTCATTTAATTCTTCTAATTTATTGATTAAAAAATGAAAGAAAATAACAATTAACACTGTAAAATTACAGTAAGTTTTCTAATAATGAAATGAAACTTTTGGTATAGTGATTGTTGAATTATTCAATTAATATTAGTTAAGGCAATGTTATAGGAAGCAGAAAGAATTTATTCTATTTTTCGTTAGAGAGAATTTATGTTTTTATATTGTTACCGTATATTAATTATTATTTTAGTACTATCTGTCTGCGTTAGTAAAGCGCAGAATATTGCATCCCTTAATACTGTACTAGCTGATACAACCTCCCATCATTACCGAACAAATATTGATAACACAAAAACAGATGATGCATCAAAACCAAAAGAGGAAAATAGAAGCAGATTACCATCTTATTCACTAGCATTCAAAAGTAATAATTTAACTGATGAGCAATTTATAGAGGAAAGAAAAACTTATACACCTGTATCTCTTAATCAAGATATAGTATATGAGAAAAATCCGGAGGATACATATGAGTATAAGATGATAGATGGTACATATTGGAGAGAACAATCTGAGATAAACTATTCGCGTTTATTTCCATTACTTGGAACAATGTTGACTATCAACCTTGCAATATATCAGTACCAACGTGGTGTATGGGATCAGAATGAAATAACCGGATTACATTCCATTAATTGGTGGATAGATGTTCATAATTATCAAAGGATGGATAAGCTTGGACATTTTACAGATGCATATTTTGTTAGTGATCTAACTTCAAAACTCTATCGCTGGTCAGGGCTTTCAGGTGAGAGTTCGATTTGGTTTGGCGCTTTAACAGGATGGGTTTGGATGCTGGAAATTGAAATATCGGATGGCCTATTTGCAGATTGGGGATTCAGTTGGCTTGATCTTTCTGCCAATACTCTTGGAGCCGGTTTTTTTGTTCTTCAACAATACTTTCCAGAAGTGCTTGGCGGTCTCCATCCCAAATTTAGTTATCATGTTTCCGATGCATGGCGAAATAAAACTTATACAAAAAATCCCAAATCGTTTATTGATGATTATGAAGGTATGACTTTTTGGCTGGCAATTAATCCCCATCATTATTTTCCTGATTCGTGGAAAAAAGATTATCCTAAGTGGTTGGCTCCGCTCGGTGTTGCAATTGGATACGGTGCAGAAGGCATTGCCCCAACACCCCAATATGGCAGACCTGAATGGTTTGTTGGACTGGATCTTGATCTCAGGAAAATTGACTTTGGAAATGAAAGTGGTCTATTCAAATTTTTCAAAAGCGAGTTAAATTTTATTAGGCTACCGATGCCTACTGTACGACTCACTCCAACAGGAGTTTGGTACGGAATTTATTTTTAAATTTCAATAATTTTATTTCTCATCTTTCTGGTAAATTACCCAATAAAAATTTATTCATTTAATCATTGAGGAAAACAAATTGAAGTCTTTCTTAAGAAAATGCATGTTAATAGTAATTTCTCTGGTGCTGATAAATTTAACCGGATGCCTTTCTACGGAATATAAAGAGTACATTTTTAAAATCAATCCTGATGGTTCGGGTGAAGGTGAAATAATTTTCTATAACCTCGTTTCTGTTGAAGATGATGAAAAAGATGATTCCTTTAAAGATTTTGGAGAATTAGTTTCAGATTATATTAAAGGTGCAAATTTTGAAGATGATAACCCGAATTACCAGGTTACAAATAAAGAATTATTTGAAATGGACAGCATACTTGTCGGTAGAGTGGAATTCGCTTTCAATAATTTCAGGGATATTGGATTCTTTAAATCAGAAGATTGTGATTGCAGTCCGTTGATGTATTTCATGGGTGATTTCGGAGAAACTTATTCAGAATCTAATGGAAATTATTTGGGTGATGAAAAGGACTTCCCTGTTATTATCTGGCAATCTGATACAGATGAGATTTACATTAAAACTGTTGTACAAGAGGACTTAACTGGAACTCATAGTTTATTAAAATTATATACCACCTGGAAGGATAGCGAGTAGTTTATATAACTATGAAAGCCACGATTAATTTTTATTTACCGTGACTTTCAATTTATCTTCTTGTATAATTATACAGATTAATTAAAAATATCTGTACTTAATTTTGAATGTTAACTTTGTTTCCCCATCTGCTTTTACAGGAACGTTAAAAGTTACTCTAAAAGCATCCTTCTTTTTATAATCGATTGAAGATTTTAATATTTCCCAATTAGTTCCAAGATTTCTTTCAACCTCAATTACTACATCCTCTTTTTTTCTGTTTTTAAAAGTTATTTCAAATTCCTGTTCCCAAACTTTGGAAGAAATCTGGACATTTGCTGTTTGAACTTCTTCTCCAACGATATCAAAAGCATCACCAATTTTTAATTTAACTTTTTCCTTTGTTGTCGTATGATCGATCATATCTTCGCCAACAAACTCAAGTGATTCGCCATCAGATTTATACACCCTTACTTTACCCTTCGGCATTGGAACACCTAACCCATATTCTTCACTGTTTTCAAATTCAATAATTACAGCAATCTTTTGCTGTCCTTGTTGGTTCCAATACCATCTGTCGCTTGTACTTCCGTAGAAGAATTTTTTCTTCGCTGTAACATTACTTGCTTCAAATAACGATATTTGCTTCGTTTCGTTATTAGCAAGTGTAGTCGGTCTTTGTAGATTATAAATATGATATTCGAAGAAAGCTTTCTCTTCAAATTGCTGACCATTAACAGATGATTTTTCCATCCTGTACATATTATCTATCCCACCCCGAATATTAATATCCTGAATAAGATTAACATCACCGGCAACAAGTTTTAATTTAGCATTTTTATAAGTTGCACCCGATTGATTATCAACACTAACCCAGGAATTTAGATCAAGTTTAGTATCATCTTCATTTAACACAACAACATACTCCGCATGCCAGTTCATTCCTCGTGTTTGATAAGATAATTCCACATCCTGGTTGCCGGAAGTATTAGAATTAACCCGCCAAACCAAAGTTGGCTGTGTGATTAATCCTTCGGGCAGATAATCTACAGAGAAACGATATTTATTAACATTTGGCAGCATCACCAGTCCTCCCTCTGGTTTTTCTAATACAATTTGACCACCCAGTGCAGAAAGTAATTCCCCTTCCACAATTTCATTTGTTTCATTTATAAGCCGTATGTTTTGATTAACAAATTTTCTCAGAATTTTATCAAGACTAACCAGGTCGTACTGATAATTTTGTTCGATAACTTCCCCATCCAATTTTATATGAACACTCGTTGGATCAATCTGCTGTGCAACATCGGTTATTTTAATTTCGGAACTACCGGAAGAGATTTCAATCTCTCTAACATCTTTTATAACACCAAGGTTTTGGTTATAAACGGTTACCGAAAGTGATTTTTGCTCAATGCTCTGGCTTAATAAAATAGCCGGAAATAACATTAAGAGAGCAACTATTAAGAGATATTTAGATTTCATATTTCGCCTTCCCTAGTTGTTTAATAAAGTATGTATTATTTTCTTTGGGATAAAACCTTGTTTTTGTTAGTCTAAAATCTACATAATTTTGAATTCAAAAATCAGGGACTCTCTGTTTAATAATATTTTGAATAACGGTTAAGACTATTTTAAAAAATTTAACTCGGGAAAAAAGATGACTAAATTATTTTCAAAACAAAGACTTGTTATAGATTATATAGCTATTGCAATTGGTTCCGCAATTATGGCAATAGGAATCGGCGTTTTTCTTGTTGATGCCAAAGTTGTTCCCGGAGGAGTAAGCGGCTTATCTATGGCCTTTTACTATCTAACCGGTGGTACGGTTCCCATCGGTTTGATGATCTGGGTTTTTAACGTACCTCTTTACATTTGGGGAGTGAAAGAATTGGGTAAACAATTCGGGATTCGAACATTTTTTGGTTTTACACTTAATTCTTTTTTTATAGATTTCTTTAGAGGCGACATCCCCGGCTTTAGTTTCATTCGTCTTCAGGATACTGAAACAATTATGCATCTTCGTCAATACGATTTTCTTTTCCTGATAATAATAGGAGCAGCACTGTTAGGTGTAGGATTAGGAATAGTATTCAAGTTTCGCGGTTCAACGGGAGGGACAGATATTGTTGCAGCCATAATGCAAAAGAAATTTGGAATAAAACCCGGCATTGCAATTATGATCATAGACTTTTTTGTGATTTGCTTAGCTGGAATAATAATAGAATATAAAGACCTTGCAGGCGAAAGATCAGCGATGACACTTACACTATATGCATTGTTTTTACTTTTTGTTGCAAGCAAATTCGTGGATGCCATTATTGATGGTTTTGATTATGCACGAACTGCTTATATTATTTCAGATCAACCTCAAAAAATTGCAGACGCAATTATGAATGAATTAAGCCGCGGTGCAACTGCACTTAAGGCAAGAGGCTTATATAAAAATATTGAAAGAGAAATTATAGTTACTGTAGTTACATTAAAGGAATTAGGAAAACTTATAAATCTTATAAAAAATATAGATCCGGGTGCTTTTGTTACTGTCCATAACGTTCACGAAGTTTTAGGTGAAGGATTTAGAAAACGAATTTAATAAGTAATTGATTTGTTCCGAATCAATCGATTACTTCAACCTCAAATAATTGTAGCGAAAGCTGAGATATTTGATGTATTGCTATCAATTTCGTAATTTCTTTCTAATTACAATTCATTCCTATATTTATGTATGAAAAAACATAGTAACATACTTACAGCGCTTCTATTAATTCTTCTTTTTAATTTACTTCATTCTTGTTCCCCAAAAGAGGAGGAGGAAGAAAAGATAGAAACCATACGGGATACTAAACTTGTTGCACTTACTGGTTACAACGCCTACAGCTATTTCATTTATAAGGGCCAGCCGATGGGGTTTGAATACGAACTTGTAAAAAAACTTGCTGAGCACTTTAACATAGCGTTAGAAGTAAAAGTAATCAGCAGTATTGAAGAGATGTTTAATATGCTTAACTCTGGAGAGGGCGATCTTATAGCATTTAATTTAACAATAACTAAAGAACGTCTGGAAAAAGTTGACTTCACAAATCCAATTAATACTATAAAACAAGTGTTGGTGCAGCGTAAACCAGAAAACTGGGAAAAGATGAAAACTCACGAAATTGAAAAACAGCTGATTCGCGATCCTGCAGAGTTAATTGGTAAAACTGTTTTTGTCAGAAGCAGCTCTGCTTATGTGCAAAGATTGATCAATCTTTCAGATGAGATTGGCGGGGACATTAATGTTGTGGAAGCAGAACTGGGAGTAACAATAGAAGACTTGATTGCGCAAGTAGATTCGGGAGAGATTGATTACACTATTTCGGATGATAACATTGCACATTTAAATTCTGTCTACCATCGAAATATCGATGCCGAGACGGATATTTCTCTTTCGCAAAGGATTGCCTGGGCAGTAGAAAAAAATTCTGATGAGTTTGAAGCCGATGTTAATAATTGGCTGGATAGCATGAAAGCAACAGTGGATTTTGCAGTTATTTACAATAAGTATTTTACAAATCGTTATGCATTCAAGAAAAGAGTTACCAGCGAATATTTTTCTAACACTGGCGGTGGAATATCTAAATACGATGACCTGATAAAAAATTATTCAGAGTTAGTTGGATGGGATTGGCGGTTAGGTTCATCTTTGGTTTATCAGGAATCTGAATTCAACCCAAATACAAAATCGTGGGCAGGTGCTGTTGGTTTGATGCAGCTTATGCCAAACACAGCTAAGCAAGTTGGTGTGGTGAATCTTAAAAATCCCGAACAAAATATTAAAGGTGGATTCAAATATTTAGCTTATTTAGATAACATCTGGAAAGAAACAATAACCGATTCAACAGAAAGGATTAAGTTTGTGCTTGCTTCTTATAATATTGGTCCCGGTCATATTACCGATGCGAGAAATCTGACTGAAAAGTACAAAGGTGATCCAAATATTTGGTTTGATAATGTTGAAGTTTATTTAAAGTTGAAATCGAAACCCAAATATTATAATGATGAAGTAGTAAAAAGAGGATATGCGCGTGGAAAGGAAACAGTAAAATATGTTAAAGAAATTTTAGAACGGTACGATCAATATAAGCAGTTAATAAAATAAGCATATACTAATAACTGAATTCTATTCTCTCCCGACCTGATATCCGGAAACAAGTTGGGAGTAAAATTTTTTATAATAATATCTACTTAATTAAACTTACCATAGTTGATAATTCTTCAACCAACTTATCATCCGAGCCTGAAAAACCGATGCTCTTAAATCTTATATTTCCTTGAGCATCTATGATAAACTTTGTTGGAATGCCACTAACCTTATACTTTTCTATGACTTTATTATCTTCATCCATTAAAACGTGAAAGGGATAGTCATTCTTTGCAATAAAATCCGCAGCATTTTTAGTTTTTTCTTCCACCCTTTCCCAGGTATTGATGAATAAAAATTTAACCCAACTATCATTTTCATATTTTTCAACAGCTTTTTTCATTCCCGGGAATGAAGCAAGACACGGACCACACCAGGTTGCCCAAAAATCTATAATAATTATTTTACCTTTATAATCAACAAACGAAACTTTTTTACCATCAAGATCAAACAAAGTAAATGATGGTGCAGGTTCCAGTATCATTTCGCTTTTTAATTTTTCAATCAGTTTTTCTTTTGCTGCATCTTCAAACTGTGAAGAATAAGCATCAAATCCCTCTTCGGTTCCTTTTTCGTTCAGGTATGCTTCTTTCAAATAAGATGTCATCTGAGATGTGTTATACCCCGATATTATAAAATGCGAAATTTTCGACATCGCAATATCATACTTTCCGTTTTCGATCAACGCTTTAGCATATAACTCGTTAATTAATTCATCCTGTTCCCGGCTTAACTTTGCAGCTTCTTCAAGGACAGTAAGCATTTCCTCTTTTTTATATAAATTATTAAGTACTTTAGCTTTTCCGAACAGGTTAAGCCCAAGATAATATTCTCTTTCTTTTTTCCATTCAATTTCAGATAAGTAATCAGGTTTTTCTGTTGAGGGATTACTCAATTCAACCCGTGATCTTTCAACACCCAAATCAGCAATTTTAAGTGCCAGATTCATATCGGCATCTTCATCAAGCATTCTATTAACAACAGAATAAAAACGGTATGAACTTGGTTTATTAATATTTTGTTCTAAAAATTTCTGAGCCATTTCATATTCTTTTTTATTCCGGTATTCATTTGCGATAAGATCATACAAGTACTCGGAATTTTTACTCTTAAAGAATTGCACTTCAAATTCGGCAGCTATTTTTATTTTCTTATTTACGTCTTCTTCTTTTTTAAACTCTTTTATTATAACAGATTCCGCAAATTCACTATTCGGATATTTCTCTATAATAATACTTTTATATTTATCCGCCTGGTCTTCAAACCCGATTTGACTATACCAATTTGATAACACTGAAAGGCCATCCTCATCAGTTGGATTCGTATCTGCAAAAGCATCTAATTCTTCTTTAATAATAATATCTTTTTTTTCAGGCTTAACACTTGTTACCACCTTAAAATACGAGTCGAGGAAACGAGATTTTATTTCAGGATTTATATTAAAATCTTCGGATAAATATTTAAATGCTTTTTCCCTATCTAATTCAAGGTCACAGTAATATGCACCCCACCGACTGAGAGCTTCTCCATAACCAGCAAGACTTCCAGCTATTTTTTCACCCTCATCGTTGGAAAGAAATACTACATAACCTTCTTTGTTGTTGTTATCAATTTCTGCACCAGATGTAAACTTGAATAATACACCAAGTGTATTCTCCTCTGTTCTTACATTACCAGAATATATACTTCCATTTTTAGTTAAGGGAACATCCAGAGTATTATTGAGTTTATTACCATAAAGATATGCTACTAGCCGGATCTCTTCTTTTCCTTTAAGACTGCTGCTATCAGGATTGTATTTTACAGTTACATCTTGTCCGGGTTTTATTAAGCCTGGTGAGTAAGAAAAACTACCGTTAAAATGCTCTTCCGTTGAGCAGGATATTAACAATACAGCAACTAATACTGTGAGAGCAGAATAACTAAAAACTAATTTCATTTTATACCCTTTATTAAATTTTATTAAAAAGTGTATAAAAATAAAGATAGATTTTACAAATAACAGTTGAATTATGATGAATGGATGATTTAATGCACAAGAAGTTTGAATCCTGTTCCATGAATATTCACTATTTCCACGGCGGGATCTTCCTTTAAATATGATCTCAATTTGGTAATGTAAACATCCATACTCCTGGAGGTGAAATAAGTATTATCATGCCAAATTTCATCCAGAGCAGCAGATCTGTCTACTATATCATTCTTATTGATTGCTAGCATGCGTAAAAGTTCAGATTCTTTAAAGGTAAGTTTTCGTACATTGCCGTTTATATTTAGAGCTCGTCTGGGATAATCGAATATATATTTCCCGATGGTTAAGGGTTCAACAATGATTTTCTTCTGACTAGAAACAAAGACTCGTTTAAAGATATTTTCAATTCTCAGCAGTAATTCCTCGCTGCTAAACGGCTTAGTTAAATAATCATCACCTCCAAGTTTTAACCCTTTTATTCTGTCTTCAACTAATGATTTAGCTGATAGAAAAATAATCGGTGTTTTCTTATCTAACTTTCTTATTTCTGTTGCAAGTGTAAACCCATCTTTTTTCGGCATCATAATATCTAATATGAGCAAATCATACGAACCCGTAGAATATGTATTAAAGCCGTCAACACAGTTGAGGACATGTTCTGCATCATAGTTTTTAATTTTAAGAAAATCTTTTAATATTGTACCAAGATTAATATCGTCTTCAACCAGTAATATTTTCTTTTTAATATCTGTCATGTGGTAAGTATAAATTGAATGTTGTTCCTTTATTAAGTTTGCTTTCAACAGTAATCGTTCCACCGTGAGCTTCAACCAGTTTTTTCACATAACTTAGTCCAATTCCGTAACCTCTTACATCCTGAATATTTCCTGTTGGCACACGGTAGAATGTATCGAATATCTTTTTCTGTTGATGTTTGTCGATACCAATTCCATTATCGGATATTAAAATTGTTATACCATCGCTCTTGTTAACGGAGCAAATTTTAATTAGCGGTTTATGACTGGAATATTTTATAGCATTATCAATAATGTTATTTAAAATGTTGGTAATGTGATGTTGATCTGCAATTACTTGATGATCATCAGCCAGTAGTTCTAATATTATTTCAGCGTTTGCTGTTGCCAATCTGAGTTTATTCCTGCTAACCACATTTTTAATTAAGGCGTGAATGTCTACTTCACTTTTTTCCAAGCCATACTCACCATTTTCAAGTAAAGCAGTATTTAAAAGAGAATCAACCATATTCCTCAAGCGGTTGTTCTCTTCTTCAATCATAGATGAATATTTCTCTATTGCTACTTTATCTTTATTTAAATCCGGTTCCTGAAGTGCTTCGGCGGCAAGTGCAATTGTAGATATCGGAGTTTTAAATTCGTGAGTGATATTATTAATGAGATCGTTTTTAATTTCTGCTACTTTCTTTTGCCTTATAAGAATTTTAACTGTTTTAAAATAAAGAAAGATAATTGAAAAGATGAATAGCAAAGAAATCAGCAGCGTAGTAGAAACTGAACGCAGCAGATATCCTGTCCTGTTCGGGAAAGAGAGTATCAAATAGTTGGCAGATCTAAATACTTCCTCAGGAAAAAGTTGCGCTTTGTACGATGA
>JBATTD010000198.1:0-1571 GCA_049670345.1 Ignavibacteriaceae bacterium | reverse complement strand
GCAGAAGCCCACGCAGTTGAAACCAGTTCCGATATCGATAATCCTGAATCTAAAATTTTCTTTTTGAGACCTGCAATATCCTTTTTATTGATAAGCTTATGATTGACAGCAGGAATTGGATCCTGCCAGATTAGATCTTCTTTTGGAACTTCTGGTCCGAGGTAACGTGCCTTTGGTCCCATATCACGGTGAGTAAGTTTAAACCATGCTCTTGCAAATGCATCAGCGAATGCCTTTGGATCTTTATGGAATCGACGTGAGATGGGTTCATAAATCCGATCAAAACGAAGCGATAAATCTGCAGTTGTCATCGTTGGTGGATGCTTCTTTGATGGATCGTGAGCATCCGGAATCATGTGTTCTGGATTAACGTTCTTAGCCTGCCATTGCCATGCGCCAGCTGGACTTTTAACCACCTCCCACTCGTAACCGAAAAGCATGTCGAAGTAGCCCATATCCCATTTTGTTGGGTTTGGCTTCCATGCACCTTCTAAACCACTTGTTGTTGCATGAGCACCCTTGCCTGTTCCAAATTTGTTGATCCATCCTAAACCTTGCTCTTCGATAGGTGCAGCTTCCGGTTCCGGACCAACTAACTTTGGATCACCTGCGCCGTGCATTTTACCAAATGTGTGTCCACCGGCAGTGAGCGCTACCGTTTCCTCGTCATTCATAGCCATACGTGCAAATGTTTCCCGCACATCACGACCTGAAGCAACAGGGTCGGGATTTCCATTTGGACCTTCGGGGTTTACATAGATAAGTCCCATCTGTACTGCGGCTAATGGGTTCTCAAGCTCACGGTCACCGCTATAACGCTTATCACCTAACCAGGTATTTTCCATTCCCCAATAAATATCCTCTTCGGGTTGGTAGATGTCCGCGCGTCCACCACCGAAACCAAATGTTTTGAAACCCATTGACTCCAGTGCGCAGTTGCCAGCTAAGATAAAGAGATCAGCCCAGGAAATTTTGTTTCCATATTTTTGTTTGACGGGCCAGAGCAGACGACGTGCTTTATCAAGGTTGCCATTGTCAGGCCAACTATTAACAGGTGCAAAACGCTGGTTGCCGGTACCACCACCACCTCGGCCATCACCAGTACGGTATGTGCCGGCACTGTGCCATGCCATACGTATGAAGAGCCCACCATAATGACCCCAGTCGGCAGGCCACCAATCCTGCGAGTCGGTCATCAGTTTATACAAATCCTTCTTCATTGCAGACAGATCAAGCTTCTTGAATTCTTTAGCGTAGTTAAAATCGGGATCCATTGGATTAGACACCGGCGCATGCTGGTGAAGAATGCCAAGGTTCAACTGATTCGGCCACCAGTCTCGGTTCGATGTGCCACCACCAGCTCCGTGTGGTACAGGGCATTTGCTATTTTCATTCATAAAGTTTCCTCCTTTAGTTGTTGATAAAAATTAAACTTTTTTTGTTTTGACCATTAGTAGATGAATCGTAACTCCAATTGCTATTGCTAATAAAAGTAACTTGATAAAAAGTTCTTCTGTGAAAAAGTAAGCTGAACTCAAAATCATTATCCAAAGTAAAGCTATGTTAAAAGC
>JBATTD010000197.1:0-2327 GCA_049670345.1 Ignavibacteriaceae bacterium | reverse complement strand
GAAACCCCCTATAGCGAAGAACTGGAAAATAACGGTTTTAACGAACTGAAACAGAATCTGTTTTATATTGAACCATCAGTAGATTTTCATTTCTTTAAGTATAACACTATAAGGTTTGCTTTTTCATACAATGCATACAATACAAACATTAGGAATGAAATACTCTTGAAAGATTTTCATAATCCCGGATATGGATTAGGTCATTTAAAAATATTAAAACTGAATACTGCTTTTACAATAGACAGTCGTGATGTTATAAGGAATGCGAAGGAAGGGTTTTTAGTTTCATTGTACGGCTCAGTATATCCTGCTATGTTGGATAATGAAGAGTTCTTTTCAACTGGAGGATTTGATTTACGTGGCTATTTCAGCGGAAAGATTTTAACAAATTATACTTTGGCGCTGCGCGCAAGCGGTGAAGGTGTCTGGGGTTCAAAATATCCGTTTCAGTTTGCAGCTTTCCGTGGTGGTAAAAATAATCTACGTGGATATTCAAGGGAAAGATTTTCTGGGGATGCATCCTTATCTACCCAGGCTGAGTTACGTTTGCTCTTATCCAGATTCAATATATATTTACCTGGAGAATTCGGCATTCACTTTTTTGGCGAGACAGGAAGGGTGTTTGTTGATGGAGGAAATTCTACAAAGTGGCATCCTGCTTTTGGTGGAGGTGTTTGGCTTTCTATAATTGGAAGAACACTGAACACTTCCTTTACAGTTGGTATATCGCCTGAAAGAACTTCTTTTTATCTAAGAGCGAGGATGGGATTGTAGATTTATCATAATAATTATTTTATTTATAAAGTATCATTTTAAAGTATTATGTATAATCAAACCTGGTTTAAAATATTTTTTTTCATGTTATGTTGTTTTTTGCAATTTACTTTCCCGCAGACTGATACAACTACGAAATTTATTACAGTTATACCCGGTGCGGAATATGAAGCGGGATGGTTTCATAATGTTTTTTTTGGATCGCATTGGAGGGACTTATGGACAACTCCTCTTAAAGTCAGAGTTTTAGAACTTGATAAATTTGCCGGGGGACTTACACCGATAAAAAAGGGAGGAGGTCTACAAACAAAATCTTTAAGACTCAAAGGAGCAGACGGTCAGATCTGGAAATTTCGCTCTGTAAATAAGGACCCTTCTAAGCTGCTGCCTCAGGAATTACAGGAAACTATTGCTGAGGACATTGTACAGGATCAGATAAGTACATCAAACCCTATGGCTCCAATGGTTGTTTCGCCATTACTTGAAGCGGTTGATCTGGTTGAAGCAAGTCCCAAATTAGTATATCTGCCGGATACGGAAATGCTTGGGGAGTTCAGAGAGTTCGGCGAGATGCTTGGATTTATTGAAGTTCATCCCAGTGAAGGAGAGGATGATGAACCAGGATTTGCAGGAGCTATAGATGTAAAGGGGACTTATAAACTTTTAAATTATCTCGAGGACAAAAGAAGTGAAAAATTTAATTCTAAGGAATTTCTAAAAGCTAGATTAATAGATATACTTCTTGGCGACTGGGACAGGCACATGGATCAATGGAGGTGGGCAAAGTATAGTGATGATGAAAATACATGGTGTCCTATTCCACGGGACCGTGATCAGGCATTCGCAAAATATGATGGGTTCTTTCCGTCTATTGCTGCTTACATCATTCCGCAGTTAAATGATTTCGGTTTTGATTATCCCCGGATGGTATATTTAACATGGAACGGCAGATTTTTAGATCGAAGAGTACTTACTGAATTGGAAAAACCTACCTGGGACTCGATTTCAACTGTGGTTCAGGGCAAACTAACTGATGATGTTATTGATTCTTCGGTAAGTAAATTGCCACCGGAAATCTATCCAATAGCTGCTGAAGAATTATCAACCAAGCTGAAATCGAGAAGAGACCAATTTCAAAATGCATCAAATGATTTTTACAAGTTAGTAAATAAGTTCGCAGATGTTTATTGCAGCGCTAAAGATGATTACGTTGAAGTAAATAGGCTTGATGATATGACAACGGAGGTTACCGTATACAAACGGGACAATAAAACCGGCGATAAAAAGGGCAATCCTTTGTTCCATAAAATATTTGATAATGAAATTACAATCGATTTAAGAATTTATCTTAATGATGGTGACGATATAGTCGTTGTTAAAGGGGAATGTGATTACAGTCCTCTTGTGAGAATAATTGGTGGGAAAGGAAAGGACGAACTGATTGATGAATCCATTGTTAACGGTTACTTTCTTACAATCACCCCTTTTCAAGCCGTGCAAAGAAAAACATATTTTTATGACAGTGATGAAAATACAGTATTAAAATCGAGCTC
>JBATTD010000196.1:0-2618 GCA_049670345.1 Ignavibacteriaceae bacterium | reverse complement strand
GTTCTTGGCTATTTCATAGCAATCTTCGCAGTTCTTTTTAGCCTCATCAAATTTTCCCTGGTAAATGTAATTATTTGATATTCCCATATGTGAAGCAAAGAAAGAAGGATCGAGAGACAGCGCTTTATTATATTGCTCTATTGATTTATCATACCTGCCTTGTTTCATCAGCAGCTCTGCATAGGAATCATACGGATTGGGATCATTTGGAATTAACTCAATGTACTTTACAAATGATTTTTCTGCTGCAGTATAATCACCTAAATTTCTGTAAGAGTAACCAAGCATATTATAAGAAGAGGAAAAATCCGGGTTGATCTCGGTGGAAGTTTTTAAATGATCGACCGCTTTTTGATAATTCTGCTGACCAAAATAAAACTGACCAAGTTGTCCGTGTGCTCTCTCGTCTTTTGGATAGAGATCCACAAGCTGGGTTAAATATTCTTCCTGTTTTTGCTGATTACCGTCTACACCCGCTTGGAGTGCAAGGATTATTAGTTTTTCCCCTTGCGATGATTTGTCTTTAAAGGCAACAGCATTCTTTAAATCATCAAAGAAACCTTTATTGGTTGGATTAGATAATGCGTGATAATAATACGCCATTGCAAATTCATTGTCTTTGCTTATCGCATTTTCAAAATAAGTTAGAGATTCACGCTGCTCTAACTTTTCAAACAGATCACGACCTGCAAGAAAATCTGTTTTCCCCTCATCGGATACAGTTGTAACCGGGATTTTATCAATATCTTCCTTTTGCCCGCACCCTGTAATCAAGACAAAAGTCAAAATGGCTGCAGCAAATGGGAGAAGCCCTGAATAAAAAAAGTTCTTCATATCACTCTCCTTAAAAGTTGATAATAAGTTATTTAGTATTGAGAAATTGGAACACAGAAATATTTATTTTAAGAGTCGGCAGTAATAGAGAATAATGAGTAGTAGAAATAATTTGTAAGCTTAATATGTGTTGAACTTAGTAACAAATAAACTAAAACACAAGAGATTAATGGTTAATTGTAATTTAATTTACAATCAGAATTAATATTCGGTAATTAAAAACTAATGATCATTTCATTCCTTTATTTTTGAAACTTATTAGGTTTAGTTGTTAATTACTATAACGCACATCACAATAACTTTAATTCCTTAAATCTGTGTGATTATCCGTAACAATCCATTAAGATCCAATATAAACATATCGGGAATTACCGTAAATAATGATGCTGAAATATCTGGCGCTGGGGTAAACAAGTTGGCGTGGAGTATGTCTGTAAACCTTCTTTATTCACCAGTTAAGCCGGTAACATTTGGTGTTGAGCTGATGCGCGCAGGACGTGAATTAGAAAATGGTGTCAGCGGTAAGTTTGATCGTTTACAGTTTTCTGCTAAATATAATTTTAGTTTTTCAGGAACAGTAGATGATTAAAAAACTTAAGTCGTAATTTTTTATGTTTGAAATTGTAATTCGAATAATAAATCATTTAAGTGAAGGAAATTTTTATGGAAACTATCGAAAAACAAGTTAAGGATGAAGCTTATCACACCAGAGCTATTGCTACTGCATTACGTATTGGGTTTGTCGGGCTGCTGATTATTATGTCCTGGCTAATACTTAAACCGTTTGTAATGCTGGTTATGTGGGGTATTATAATTGCTGTGGGAATCTATCCAATCTTTAAAAGATTTGCTGCAATTCTCGGCAACCGTGAAAAGCTGGCATCAACTTTAATAACTCTTTTTGCGCTGGCAGTTTTAATTGTACCGTCATTTTATTTAATGGAATCTACAGTAGAGGGTGTAAAAAATATTGCTGCAGAATTAGAAGAAGGAACTTTTCAAGTACCGCCACCATCAGAGAGTGTGGCTGAATGGCCTGTTATAGGTAAACCTGTTTACGAAACCTGGAAACTTGCTTCTGTTAATCTTGATGCAGCAATAAAAGCATTTGAACCACAGATAAAGGAGTTTGCCTCGGGTCTTATTTCCGGTGTTGTCGGATTAGGTGCTACTGTTCTTCTATCACTTGTATCTATTATTATTGCAGGTGCTCTAATGGTAAAAGCCGATTCTGCTGAAGCAACTGCGAGAAAGGCTTTCAAAATCTTAATCGGAAAACAAGGAGAGGGATTTACAAAACTTGCAGGTGCGACCATTAGAAGTGTTGTCCAGGGAGTTTTAGGTGTGGCAATTATACAGTCTGTTGTTTCCGGAATTATTATGCTGATCTTTGATATTCCTTTAGCGGGTTTGTGGGCGTTTATTGTTTTATTCTTTGCAATAATTCAGTTACCACCTCTTTTAATATTAGGTCCGGTTGCTGCTTACAGCTTTAGCATTCTGGATACAACATCCGCAATTATTTTCCTAGTGCTAAGCATTATTGTTAGTTTGTCGGATACATTTTTAAAACCACTATTCCTCGGAAGAGGAACTGATGTTCCCACTCTTGTAATCCTGCTCGGTGCAATTGGAGGTATGATGCTTTCAGGTATTATTGGATTATTTGTTGGAGCAGTTGTTCTTGCTCTTGCTTATAAAGTATACAAGGCTTTAATTGATGAGACACCTCTTCCGGCAGAGGAATAAGGTGATAAATGTTTGCATTAAAGAGATTAAGAATA
>JBATTD010000195.1:0-10445 GCA_049670345.1 Ignavibacteriaceae bacterium | reverse complement strand
TAATGCATTAAGATTATTTTCAATTACATTACTACCTTTAGCACCATAGTGATCTTTTATTAGTTTCTCCAGTACGTCAAACTCGATATCAAAAAGATTACCAAGTGCACCTAATGCTACAACATTCTTTCCAAGCTTAGAACCATAAAGATCTGTAACAAGTTTATTAAGAGGGATAGGGTAAACCTCGATATTAGGATCATCTTTTATTTTAACCGTATCCGGATCATAAATAAGCATACCCCCTTCTTTAAGATCGTTTATTGTTGTATCATATGCTTCCTGGTTAAACACTATAAGATAATCGACTAAACTACCAATCGAATAAATCCGACCGGATCGTATTCGTATCTGTATCATCGAAAAGCCCCCTTTTATTTCAGCTGGATACGTTATGTAAGTAAATACATGATACGCTGTTCTGGCGGCCGCCTGTGCAAATAATTCTCCGCAGCTTATTACACCCTCACCACCTTCGCCGGCAATGCGAATGGCAAAATCAACACTGGAGTTTTCCTTTAAATTATTCACGGTAAATTTCCCCATAGTTGGTTGGTAAATATTTTATTTAAGTGGCTCAAGAAAAAATCTTCATTAATATTTTATTTTTCTTATTTAAACATATCACTTTATTATAAATAATTAAAAACTTTCTGGAAAAATTATTGAAGTAATCCATTATGATAACACCGGCTGCCGGGGATAAACCAAAGAGGATTTTTACAATAAGACCTTATGGTATTTGTGATCTATTATCAAAGACAAGCCCCTGTTTTAATCATCCATCGGATTGATTCTTTCAACCTCTAAAATATTCACAGGTGTAACAAGCATTTGTTTTTTATCAGGTTTAGTTTGAATTTCTCTCACGACATCCATCCCTTTAATAACTTTACCAAAGGCAGCAAATCCTTGTCCGTCCGAGTTTCTTTTACCACCAAAATCCAGTTCAGGCTGATCACCAACACAGATGAAAATTTCGGAGCTGGCTGTACCGGGTTCCATTCGTGCCATTGATATCACTCCATCTTTATGAAGAATACCGGTTATATCAGTCGTTTCATGTTCAATCGGGGCCAGACTTAGCGGGCTTTCATCAAATCCAAGTCCGCCCTGGATCACCTCAATTTTTATTTCATTATTTGGCTGGTTATCCATCCTTACGACTCTATAAAAGAATGCCGAATTAATAATTTTATTATCGATATATTTTAAAAAGTTTGTGGCAGTAACCGGTGCGTTAACGGTATCGATCTCTATGATAATATCACCCAGCTCGGTCTTCATTTTTACCTGGGGCAGTGAAGATTCAGGCGGATTTGATTCTGTACAAGCCATTATTAAGTAAAAAGATAATATAAAAGTAATGAAGAAAGAAAGACTGCTTATTTTTTTCATTAAATGATCTCCAATGATTTTCTGCAAAAGTAGTTATACTTTAATTGCTTATTGATAAGGCACTGCCGGATTGTCTTGAAGAACCTTTTCATTTAAAATGTCTTGTTTATAATAAGGACTATCTTAAGGAGAAATGTAATACTTATTAACCAGATCAGCATATTTCTATTCGGCCTTCGATAGAAACTCATTCAACAGGTTAAAGAATTTGTCGGTTTCTTCAATATAAGGCGCATGCCCGCTCTTCTCGAACATAACAAACTCTGCCTGTGGTGCATATTCCTTAAATTTTACAGACCACTTTGGAATTGCCACCCTGTCATATCTTCCCTCGATGATCAGCACCGACATATTTAGATTTTTAAGATCCTGCCTGAAATCAAGTTTTGATACATCGCCGCCAATAATAAAATCGCCATCAAATCCAACGAGGGTATAATAAACTTCGGTATTCATAATTAAAGAATCCCTCCTTACCTTTGATGCATTTGTACCATCGTAATAATATAAAAGTGAAGATGGGAGTGCGTATGCTTCCTGGTGTTCGGGTGAGCTTGAGACAAAACCTTCGTCTCGGAGTTTCTTAACTTTAGCCCATACTTCCGGCAGTTGATTTTTTAATTCGTAGTTGCAGCTATTGTTGTTTGCCTGCCACATCTCCCCGCTGTAAAAACTGTTTGAGAGGATTACTTTGTTTACAGATTCAGGGTATTTAAGTGCGTAAGCTTGTGCAACCATCCCTCCGTATGAATGACCGAATACATTCCACTTTTTATATTGCAATGTCTGGCGTAATAATTCTATATCCTCAACATCGCGCTTAAAAGTATATTCCGCGGGGTCTGCAGCCCTATCAGATTTGCCCCTGCCGAATGCATCTAAATAGATAAGCTTATAATCTTTTGCCAACTCTGAAAACCATGGATGAAAATAAGTATGAGAGTTGCCAGGTCCTCCGGGGATTATCAACAGCGGCTCCCCTTCTCCTTCGGTCTCGTACCAGATCTTAGCACCGTTTATCAATGCATAATTGCCATCGGGATGATTGATCTCCTGGGAAAAAATAGTCATTGAGGATGATATTAAAATTAAGAGTAAAAAGTTTTTCATGTTCAGTATCCTTTTGATTTTTAACTTCAATACAAATATAACATTGCCTGGCTTAACGCTGGGAATTTTTTCATAACAAATATTGTTTTGGTTTTACCGCTTGTAAGGTTATCTCTACTTCAACAAAACCATTTTAGTGTTTATCATAGTTGCAGATGAATTTAGTGTAACTATATAAACACCACTTGGCAGGTTATCGGCGTTAAAGGGAATTTCATAATAGCCTCTTTCCTGAAAATCATTCACAAGTTCAGCAACTTTTTCACCGATAGCGTTGAAAACATTTACAGTTATGTATTCATCATACGGCAGTTCATAAAAAATGATAATTGAGTTATTAAAAGGATTGGGATAGTTCTGAATATTAAAACTTAATGGGATATTTAGTTCTTCATCTTCAACAGAAACAAGCGGATTAACATCTTCTAGGGTTGAAATAGAACCAACGGCCAGTTTTGCCATTTTATGAAAATAAGGCTTATACTATACTACTAATATAGCTAATGGTGTCGCCTATAAGCGGTGCGCATTAGCGAGTCCAGTGGGAGGCCGCTTTTTGGCCGGAACGATGTATGAGCAACTTGTTATATTCATTTTAACCAGGCATCTGTATCAACTCTGACACCTCAAGTGAACCGCCAATATCAAGAAACGGGCAAGCTTTTGCAATCGACAGCGCCGCCTCCATAGAATCAGCTTCAATGATAGTGTAACCAGACATTGACGTTGTGCTTCCAATGGTGATGGTACCGTCAGAATTTACTGTGCTCGTATTCTTAAACGGATTAGCAGGACTAACTGCAGAGTCGCCCAATGAAGATAACCATTCTTTATATTTCGCGAAATGTTGCTTACCTTCCTCCGGGCTAGATGGCTGATCGCCGCCTAGATAAGTAATAATGTATTGAGACATTTCTTTTTCCTTTTATATAGATTTAAATTGAATTCTATTGATGAACATAACATATTAATAAGCTGCAAGAATTAGTTACTAAAATTCTATTTATCCTGTAGTTTCAATTCCAAATTATACAATGAAGATAATAACAGCAATTTAAATGCTTAATTTATTAATATTATTGATTCTTTTTATTCTTTAGTTTTCTCTGACGGAGGGAAATGACCTAACTGAGTTAGCATTGCCAAATTATCCCACTCAACCCACATCTCCGCAATCTTCCCATCCTCAATACGTAATATGCCAAGATATTTTAAATCCGCCTTTTTACCTGTTGCAGGGAACGGACCCATAGCTCCATCTTGAGTGCCGGAGTATGTAAAGTAACCTGCAACCATATCTCCTTCAGCAATAAGTATCTCAGTAGTAATATGTGAATCAGGAAATGTTTTCAAATCCACTTTAAGAAATTCCTTGAACTCATCCAGTCTGCGGATATTGAGATTTGGCGTTGCCTGGCAATGCCGCACTAAATTAGGTGCAATCACTTCATCCAGCAGATCATAATCGCGATCGTTTATTGCATTTATCATCTGTGTAGCTATTTCTTTATTAATATCAGTTTGGGAAGTAACGAAAGGTACAAACACAATAGTAACAGCAAACAGGATTACTAATACAATTCCTCTGTATGATTCCATTTTGAGTCTCCATTTTAATTGTAAAAAAAAATCTCACAAAACAGTTGGCAAATTATTAAGGAACTTGCCGAATAAAGATTATAAAAGAATTTTAGGTGGGATTAATCTTTCATTCTCAAATTAACATAAATTGATTGCTATATCAATCATTTGCTTTTGGTCTCAATCTTACTTCGCCCTGTTTTTCAGGCTGCTTACCTTTTATACCACTGTAAAAATTTCTGATGATTTTCATATCTTCCTCAATATCTCCCGTAGGAAAGAAATGATCACTGATTCCAATTTTTTTATTACCGTAATCCAGATAAGCAAAACAAATGGGTATTTTTGCACTTAAAGCAATATAATAAAAGCCGCTTTTCCAGTATTCTGTTTTAGATCGGGTTCCTTCCGGTGTTACACCAAGTACCAGTCGCTCGCTATTATTAAACATTTCAGTCATCTTTTCAATTACAGACGAACGAACTCTCCTATCCACGGGGATTCCACCAAAGAATTTTAAAATGGATCCTAAAGGATTTTTAAAAAGTGTGTGCTTTGCCAGCCACTTAAAACGTAAACCAATTGCAAGAGCAGCCGTCATGCCCACAAAAAAATCCCGATTGCTTGTGTGCGGTGCACCGATAACTACGTACTTTTTAAATTTTGGTAGACCCTGGACAGCATGCCACCCGAATAATTTTAATAATGTTCTTGCTAAGAATTGTAACATAAATTTTTTTGAGTTTTGAAATCAATCTAATTATTAATTATAATTTACTGTACAGGATTAAGTTTAGCAAGAACATTTCTCTAAAATAAATTGCAAATGTCAATTTTTATTAAACTAATTTATACTCAAGTAATATATAGGTTTGTACTTGTTAAAGAAAAAAACAATTAAGAGCAATTATTTTCGTAAACCTCCCTGCCTAATAGAAATATTTTCTTTGTATTCTATGTTGATATACAAACATCTCATTGAAATCCAATAGATTTAGAACTTAGGTCAGTCCTCTTTTTTCTTTTCAATCATATCAATAAACGGTTTAAGCATATCAATCGGAACGGGGAAAATTGTTGTTGAGTTTTTTTCCGATGCTACTTCGGTTAATGTTTGTAAATATCTTAACTGCAAGGCGGTTGGATTTCCACTTATAACATCTGCAGCTTCACGTAGTTTTTGACTTGCCTGGAATTCGCCTTCGGCATGTATAACTTTTGCACGTCTTTCTCTTTCTGCTTCCGCCTGCTTGGCCATTGCGCGTTGCATTTCAGGTGGAAGATCGACGTGTTTTACTTCAACATTAGAAACTTTAATTCCCCACGGTTCTGTTTGATGATCGATAATTGATTGAAGCTGCCGGTTTATCTGATCACGTTCGGCTAATAGTTCATCTAACTGAGACTGCCCCAAAACACTACGCAATGTTGTTTGAGACAGCTGCGATGTAGCATCAAGATATCTTTCAACTTCAACAATTGCTTTATCGGCATGCACAACTCTAAAGTAAACAACTGCGTTTACTTTGAGTGACACGTTATCCTTAGTTATAACATCCTGGGGTGGTACATCCATTACAATTGTTCGCAAACTAACTCTCACCATTCTATCCACTACAGGAATAAGAAGTATTAATCCCGGACCCTTTGCACCTATCAATCTTCCAAGACGAAAGATAACTCCCCTTTCGTACTCGCGAAGAATACGGATTGCACTTGAAAGAATTATTATAATGAAGATAATTATTATTCCAAAGTATGTAGATAAATCTGGCATAGCGTCCTTCCAATATTTTAAATTTTGAAAATTATTTGCTTACTTTTTTAACCTTCAATTTAAGATTTTGAACTACTACAACTTCAACATCGGCACCCTCTTCAATTTCACCCTCAAGGCATTCTGCATTCCAAAACTCACCGTGCACGGTTATTTCTCCCAAGGGAGAAAGTTTGGTAACGGTTTTTCCTATTTCACCAATCATTCCTTCGGTTCCCGTTGTTGTTTTTTTACGTTGTGCTTTTATTCCTAATGTAATGGCAAAAATGAAAAACGCAGAAGTAAGTACTACTATAAAAATAATTAATTCCATTGATATCTCCATTGCTTCCAAAATAGACTCGGTATCAATTAGCATCATCGAACCTAAAAATAAAGAAATTACTCCGCCAATGGTTAAAGCACCGTGACTTACAATTTTTATTTCCAATAAGAACAAAATTATACTTAATATTATTAAAGCTAGTCCGGCGTAGTTTACCGGCAAAGTGTGCATTGAATAAAAAGCAAGAATCAAACAAATACCGCCAATTATTCCCGGGAATAATGCTCCCGGATTGTACAGTTCAAAAAATAATCCGTAAATGCCAATCATCAACAAAATATAAGCGATGTTCGGGTTACTTAGTATGCTTAATATTTTTTGTGCGAAAGTCATTTCCAATATAATTACTTCCGCATTTTTCGTATCTAAAGTTTTTAGTCCTTTTGAAGTTTCAACTTCCTTTCCGTTAATTTGTTCGAGTAGATCATTTATATCTTTTGCGATGATATCTATAACATTCAATTCAAGTGCTTCGGTTTCAGTAATTGATAAACTTTTCCTAACAGCATCTTCACCCCATTTAATGTTCCTGTGCCGTTTCTCGCTTATTGTTCTTATGAATGCCGCAGCATCGTTCGTTGCTTTTTCCATCATTATGGTATCCTGTGTGCCTTGTAATGTAACAGGATGAGCTGCACCTATATTTGTACCGGGAGCCATAACTGCAATGTGCGCAGCCATAGTTATAAACACACCCGCTGAAGCTGCCTGCGAACCTGAAGGTGAAACATAAACAATTATCGGGATTTCGGATTGGAGAAATTGAGTTACTATAACTCGTGTGGATTTTAATAAACCGCCGGGAGTGTTTAGACTTATGATTAAACACTCAGCATTCTCTTCTATTGCTTTTTCAATACCAGAGCTTATATAATCTGCGCCGGGAGGGTGAATTGCCATATCGGCATTAATAACAATCACCTTTCCCTGAGGAAAACAGGTAATTGTAAGTAAAAGAATAAGGGGAACTATGTAACGTAACAAACGCACAGAAATCCCTGTTATTAAAATTTAAAAACAATGTAAGAAAAATTTTCTAACGTGTCAACTAACTAATGAACTCAATTTTATTTAACGAGGAACAACAGGTTGGAAATAAATTAAAAAGCGAATGAACCATGAATTAACCATCAATGCCCATCCGCTAAAATTTATTAGAAGTTAAATTCAAACTTAAAATTTAAATGATAAGTTTTTTTACTCGTAACTTTTCAGTGCTTCATCAACTGATTCAAAATAATCGAAAACGCTGTCGAGTTTAGTTATGGAAAGCACACCATGAACTTTATCAGAAAATTGACAAAACTTGATATTACCACCGGCATTTTTCATTGTTGTGTAAGCGCTAATCATAATTCCTATTCCGGAACTTGTTACGAGTGATACTCCGCTCATATCAACTACAATATTTTTCTTACCTTCATCAATTAATTTGTGAAGAGTTTCATTCAACTCCTGCATAAAAGGGCCGCCCATTAGTTTTCCGCTTAATACAAGAACCACTGCATTGTATTTTTCTTCCAATTTAAGATTCATACTAACTCCGACTATATTTTAATAAAATTGAGATTTAAATTATTTTACTTCAAAATGTATTTCAATATAAAGAAAATTCTGCTATTCAGCCAAAGAGTTATGTTTTTTCAAACCTGCTCCTAAAGAAAATATATTAGTCTTGCCAAAAATCAATTATTGATTATTTGATAAAGATAATTTAAGTTGCTAATCCATTTTTATTAGTAATAACAATGGTCATTCGTATAAGATAATTATTATAATTTATTGGAGAGACTTATGCTCAAACTAAATCACCTCGATTATTACCGCCTTCCTTGGAATCTAACTGATAACATAATTAATTGGCTAGAACCAACAGCTAAATGTAATCTTTATTGCGAAGGATGTTACCGGTTGAACGAAAAAGACGGACATAAATCTTTGGAACAGGTAAAAGAGGATCTGGATGTCTTTCAACAGTTCAGAAATTCTGATGGTGTATCTATTGCAGGCGGCGATCCTCTTACACATCCCCATGTGGTTGAAATTGTGCGCGACGTTAAAAAAAGAGGAATGAAGCCAATCATCAATACGAATGGATTAGCACTTACTAAAGAGCTTTTAGTAGATCTGAAAAAAGCAGGAGTCTTCGGTTTTACTTTTCACATTGATAGTAAACAAGGCAGACCACATTGGAAAAATAAAAACGAGATTGAGCTGAATGAACTAAGACTTCATTACGCAGAAATGCTGGCAGAAGCAGGAAATATTTCGTGTGCTTTTAACTCAACAGTCTATGAAGATACAATGAAGTACATTCCTGAGATGGTTAAATGGGCAAGCAAACATATTGATATTGTTCACGTGATCGTTTTTATTCTTTACCGCGCCGTTGATAATAATCAGGTTGATTATTATTTAGGACCTAAAAAGATTGATATGAGCGAATTAGTTTATAATGAAGATGTGCCCACACGTACAGATATAAAGGCACCCGAGATTGTTGAACTAATTAAAACCGAATACCCTGAATTCGAACCTTGTGCATATCTTAACGGTTCAGAGAAACCGGATTCATTTAAATGGTTATTAACAGGAAGACTAGGAACAAAGCAAAAGATTTACGGTTACATGGGAAGAAAAGGTATAGAAGCAATTCAGATGTTCAACCATCTTATTTATAACAGGTACCTTGCTTATGCTAAACCGAAGGATACAAGAAAAGGAAAATTGATGCTTTTAATGGGTGCATTTGATAAAAGTCTTAGAAAAACATTCTTTAAGTTTTACAAGAATCCGTTAAATGTTTTTAGGCGGTTATATTATCAATCAATAATGATAATCCAACCGGTAGATTTTTTGGAAGATGGACGGCAAAATATGTGTGACAGCTGCCCTGATATAACAGTTTGGAACGGGAAGTTAGTTTGGTCTTGCAGAATGGAAGAACAGCTAAAATACGGGCATAACGTAAAAACTTATCCAAAGAATTTTATGAATTGAATAAAGTAATAATTAAAATTCTTTACTTGAAAGCCAGGCAACCGTCTGGCTTTTTTATTTATTTAAACTGATACACATCTATACCTGTTTATTTCCGTTACTATTTGAGAGAAAATATAACAATTGGAAAACTCAAATAATGTTTTACAAACAGCTATAATCAACTGAAAAAAAGCTTTTCGCATTTTTAGATAGTACTTCATTATGAGACAGATTCTCAAATTAAGTTGAAATAGAATCCAAAATTAAAGGAAATTCGTCTCAAAATAGGCTGGCACTTAGTTTGAGTAAATAAATTGTGTGTTATACAATTACAAACTACTTATTCAGTAAAATTTCATTTGAGGGCATCATAATGATTGTTGGATTAATAATAATGTTAACAGTAACATTTTTTGTGTTTTGGATTATAAGTTTTAAAAAATCTTAAATACTTCTAATCATTATTTTATTTAAAATTACTTATCAAAATATTTTTTCATTAATATCTGGCAGCTAATTATTTTACTGCCAGAATTTTTATCTCCTAAAACATCTCCAGACTCTTTCGTGGCTTCTAATTTTTTCAAACTACTAAAATCATTTTCTTTATTTTAAAGTTGTTAATTTCAAATCTATATTTATAATTAAATTATGATTTTTTCCGAACAAACATACCGTTTTATGTACGCCGCCCTCCAGGAAGCCGAAAAAGCACTCGAAGATAATGAAGTACCGGTTGGTGCGGTTGTCGTAAAGGATAATAAAATAATTGGCAGAGGATATAACCAGGTAGAGAGATTAAAGGATGCAACTGCACATGCTGAAATGATAGCATTAACAGCAGCATCAAACCATATTGGAGAATGGCGCTTAGAAGGTGCATCAATCTTTGTTACTTTAGAACCATGTACTATGTGCACTGGCGCTTTATTGGCTGCAAGAATTAGTGAATTGTACTTCGCATCTTACGATACAAAATTTGGTGCCTGCGGCAGTTTATTTAATTTGGCAGAAGATGGCAGAACCAATCATACAATTAAAGTTTATTCCGGTGTATATGCTGACGAAAGTAAAAAAATTCTGAAGCAGTTCTTTAATGAAATAAGAAGAAAAACCAATTGATCATTTATAGTATTTTTACTAACTACATCAATAACTTGATAAGATAAATGATTAGTTATAATTTTCATCTAACAATTTTGGAATTTAAATGCGACTAATTTTATTCGGCGCTCCGGGAGGCGGCAAGGGGACTCAGGCAAAAATACTATC
>JBATTD010000194.1:0-3225 GCA_049670345.1 Ignavibacteriaceae bacterium | reverse complement strand
CATCTGGGATCATACCACTGGAAAGAGGGGTGAATATGTGAAGGCGGAATTGTACGATCGTTTAAAAGATCCATACGAGAAGATGAATATTGCGGAAATGGAAGAATATGGTGCGGTGGTTAGAAAGTTGTCAGCACAGCTTGCTGATGGCTGGCGCAAGGCAGTACCGGATTATGACAGATGAGGCTTCATCAAGGTGTTGTAGAAAATATGAAAACAGTTGTTGTGGTTGCGAGGAAATTGTGAAGAGTAGAGAACTATTGATCAAGCTAATACTGAGTAAACCTAGATCAAAAGAATTTTCAGAGATCAGGACTAATCCGTACAATCCGTGTTATCTGTGTTCTATTTAAATCTAATTACAAACATGTAGCAAAGGATTTTAGTTTGATGAGAATCGAATACATTTCCCTGATAATAATATGCAGCTGGGCAGTAATCCTTACAATTCTGGAACGAATCTTTCCCTTAGAGAAAGGTCAGAAAATTTTCAGGAAAGGTTTCTGGATGGATTTTTTCTGGTATACTCTTGTGCAGAGTTTTCTGTTGGGTGTCTCGATTGCTTTCATTATCAGGTTGATAGACTCTTCAACCGGTATTTCCAGACTTAAAAATCATTTATGACTGGCCCGTTTTTTATCAAGTACTCCTTTTCTTCATAACTCACGATCTATGGCAGTATTGGTTTCACAGGCTGCAGCATACTAACAAATATTTTTGGCGTACTCATGAAGCTGCTCATGCAACTCCAGAAGTTGACTGGCTTGTCGGATCAAGATCTCATTCAATTGAGATACTAATTGCCCAGACAATTGAATTCGCACCGATCGTGCTTCTTGGAGCAAAACCTGAAATTGCTATTATTAAAGCTACAATGGACTCATTATGGGGAATGTACAATCACTCCAACCTTAAAATAAATCATGGTTTTCTCATTTACATTTTTAACGGACCCCAGCTTCACCGATGGCATCACTCTAAAGCTTTGAAACCAGCAGTTAACTTTTCAACAAAACTATCGCTATGGGACTGGATTTGGGGAACCGCTTACAACCCGTATCCGGAAATGCCTGAAAAGTATGGTCTAAAAGATGAATCTTATCCGAATTACAGTTATTTCAAACACCTTATTCTTGCATTCAGGCCCTGGGGTAGTTGAGGATATGAAAACCATAGTTGTTGATGAGAGAGAGTTATGAACATTAAGTTCAATAGTTGTAAATTGCAAAGTGGTATTTAATATAATGGACTGTAAGCATGTCACCCGTTCATAAATTTGTATGAGCTTATATGGGCTCTTGACACAGTTTAATTTAAACCGCAAATTATTCTTATTAAAAAATTATTATTAAGGAGATAATTCTTTTATGTTTGTTGCAAAATCTAAAATACACGGACTCGGGCTGTTTGCAAAAAAAGCCCTGAAAAAGGGAGATGAATATCATATTACTTTAAACCGTGTATCGGATGCCGAATATGATAAGACAAGTGATGAAGAATCGGAAATGTTTTTGTATGATGAACATCTCTGGGATTTAAGAGATTCGGATTACAGGTATCTCAACCATTCATTTTACCCAAACCTGGAGTGGCATGAAGATGGGGACAAAATTAGAATTGAAGTACTAAAAGACATTGAAAAAAATAAAGAGCTTACAATAGATTACAGGTGGGATGAAGAAGACTTCGAGGAATAACTGTTTGGATATTGGTAAGTCATTCTACCCCAGCCAACTTTATTAATCCATAAAAAAAGGATAAATCTTGCTCTCATTCATAAAGCGCATACAAGTACCCCACGTATTTACGCTGCTAACAATCGTAGTGTTTATCTGTTCAATCTTTACTTACATCATAACTTCAGGTACGTACGAAAGAGAAGCAAAACAAGTTGGTACACTTACACGAAATGTTGTTGTGCCTGGCACTTATAAAGAACTGCCAAAACATATTTCACCAAAGGGAGTAATAATCGGGGAAGAGGTGGAAGGCAAAGCATCGCCCGTTAGCTTTTTTGGATTCCTCAGTGCTATACCAAGAGGAATGGAAGAAGCTGCCGATATTATCTTCTTCATTTTTATTATTGGGGGTGTGTTTGGAATATTACAAAGGACTGGAACAATTATGGCTTTTATTCAAAAGTTGTTGGATATGTTCGGGCACTCTGCAAATCTTCTTGTAATAATTTTAATGATAGCCGTTTCTATTGGAGCATCAACACTCGGAATGGGAGAGGAGTTTATTCCTTTAATACCATTGTTTCTTGTTGTTTCAAAAAAGCTTGGTTACGATAGAGTGTTTGGACTTGGTATCGTTTGGCTCGCTGCCGAAGCCGGTTTCGCAGCAGCAACTACAAATCCTTTTACAGTAAACATTGCACAGGGTATTGCTGAAATTCCTCTTAACAGCGGAATGATTTTTAGATTAATATTTTTTGTTTTTGCTCTCTCCATTACAGTAATCTTTCTGCTGCGTTATGGTGCTAAAATTAAAAAGGATCCTTCAAAATCTGTTATGCCCGATGATGATTTTTCCCTAGAAGAACATTCATTTGAAAAAGTGGATTTTAAAAAAGAACATTTGATAACTTTAATTGTCGGGGCAGTATTGTTTGCATTTATTATTTTTGCTGTGCAGCAGTTCGGGTGGTGGATAAACGAAATGGCCGGCGGGTTTTTATTAATAGGATTCAGTGCAATAGCAATTTCACGTATGTCTTTAAATAATGCTACAAAAGCTTTTGTTAAAGGGATGGAAGATATGGTTGTTGCTGCTTTGGTAGTTGGTTTTGCGCGTGGTGTTCAGGTGGTTTTGCAAGACGGGCAGATACTCGATACTATCATCTACTCCGCTGCAACTCAGCTTCAGAATTTTCATCAGTTTATTGCTGCGGGCGGAATGCTGGTTTTTCAAACAACATTAAATTTCTTTATTCCCTCCGGATCGGGACAAGCTGCCGTTACTATGCCTTTAATGGCTCCTTTATCCGATTTGATTGGAATAACAAGACAAACAGCCGTTTTTGCATTTACTTGCGGTGATGGTTTTTCAAATATGGTAATTCCAACATCCGGCATATTGATGGCAGTGCTTGCAATTGCAAAAGTTCCTTATGCTAAATGGTTGAAATTTGTTCTGCCATTATTTGTTATGTTGTTTATGTTGTCTATTGTATTTTTAATTATTGCTGTGATCATTCAATATTAAAATGGAGAGGAATAAGAT
>JBATTD010000193.1:0-1654 GCA_049670345.1 Ignavibacteriaceae bacterium | reverse complement strand
TCTAGTTAAATAAAACTTTTACAAAATTGAAAGTAGTTTTAAGAGGACTTATTTTGCTTTCTTCATTTCCGTAAATGGTGGAGATATCAGTAAAACCAATATTGTAACCTTTACGGGATGCTTTAATTATTATCTCGCTTTCAGCTTCGTAACCATTTTTAATCGTATTAATATTTTTTATAACTTCTGCTCTGTAAGCTCTAAAGCCGCACTGGCTATCAATTATTTTTTTTCCTGTTTTCAAACTCAGTAAAAATGAAGTGATTTTATTACTTATCCTTCTGTGCAACGGCATATTAACTAAATTATTTAATCTATTCCCGATTACTATATCAAAATTATTCAGTTCATGGATAAGTACAGGAATTTCATCAGGATTGTGCTGCAAATCTGCATCAATTGTAATTAATTGAGTATAACCTTTCTTAACTCCTTCACTTAACCCTTCTCGTAATACAAAACCTTTTCCATGGTTTAATCTAAATTTAAGTAAAGTTATATTTTTATTTTGGAGAATTTTAGAAGACGAATCATCTGTTGAACCATCATCAACCGCAATAACACAATCAACATATTGCAGTGTATTGTTTACAATTTGATTGATCGTTCTGCTTTCATTAAAAAAAGGAATTACAGCAGCAATATTATTTTTGTTTTCTAAGTTGCTCAATTATTGCTTTCCATCCTTTTAAAGGCGGCGTTTTAAATGCCGATTCAATTCTGTTTTTCAATGAATCCTTTGATAAACCATGAGAAAGCTCACCATTTTCCGCAATTGAAATACCACCCGTTTCTTCCGATACGATAATACTTATAACATCTGCCTGTTCGCTTATACCCAAACCCGCCCGGTGTCTCATTCCCAACGATTCACCATCAACCTTTGTTGTATTAGATAACGGAAGTGTTGCTCGAGCTGCTTCAATCACGTTGTTATTAACTATTACTGCTCCATCATGCAAAGGCGAACGTGGATAAAAAATTGAAGTTAAAAGTTCTTTTGTCAAACGTGCGTTTAAAATCTCACCTGTTTCTGTGAATCCTCTTATTCCCGTTGATCGTACAAGAACTATCAATGCTCCGTGCTGCTGCTGAGAAAGTTCGAAGGCAGCATCGGCAACTATTTGTGCTTCATACGGTTCCTCTGCTTTTGTAAATATCCTAAACATCGGGTTACGTGCAATCATCACCAGAAGCCTTCTTATTTCCGGTTGAAATAAAATAACAAACGCAATTACCCAAATATCAGTTAACAAACGAAGCAGCCAGCTTAATGCTTTTAAATTAATTGCCTGGGCAACAAATGAGATCATAAGAATTATCATCAAACCAATAAATACCTGTGCTGCAATTGTGCCGCGCAGCAAAGTATATAATTTATAGACGATGAAAGCAACAATTACTATATCAAATATATCACTTAACGTAATTGTTAAAAATCCTATTTTAATGAGTTCTATCATTCAGCAGTAATATTATTAGTTTTATTAAATAACTCCCTTAACATCACACCATTTTTAATGTTATGAGTTCTTATTATTCTTGCGCCTTTATTTACTGATAGCGCTTCCATAATGGAAGTAGGAGTATCCCGCTTATCTACCTCTAAGTTAAGAGATTTTCCAATAAACGATTTTCTTGAAACACCTATAGT
>JBATTD010000192.1:0-1845 GCA_049670345.1 Ignavibacteriaceae bacterium | reverse complement strand
ACATATGTTGAGCGAGACAGTAGTTTAGTTAAACAAATCTTACCAATTGATTCTGTTATTGAATGGAAAAATCTGGAAAAAATAAATCCAGGACCTAACACCCGCCAGTGATTTTGCTGAAGCTTTTGCTAATGCAGAATATATGTTATGGCACGCAAACCAGGCTGCCCGATATAATATATTGAACGGTGTAATGCCACCGGAATCAGGACATTGGTTATATAATCCTCATGCGGATGATATTGATTATCAGATAGAAGCTGACTTTGCCGGACTAATGAATCCCGGTATGCCAAATAGTGCTTCGGAAATAAGTGATAAAATAGGTCACATAATGAATTATGGTGACGGATGGTACGGTGGTGTTTATGTTGGTGCAATGTACACGTTAGCATTTATTGCGGATGATGTACATTACGTTGTTGAGGAAGCTCTAAAAGCGATACCCGAAGAAAGTAAATATTATAGAGTTATAAGTGATGTTATAAGCTGGTATAAAGAAAATCCTGATGATTGGAAAGAAACATGGTTTAAAGTTCAGAAAAAATGGGGAGAAGATATTGGCTGCCCGGATGGAGTGTATTCAATTTTTAATATCGATGCTACAATTAACTCAGCCTGGATTGTTTTAGGTTTACTCTATGGCGAAGGTGATTTTGGAAAAACATTATCTGTCAGCACTAGAGCTGGAGATGATTCAGATTGTAATCCTGCAAGTGCAGGCGGAATCCTTGGCACAATGCTCGGTTACAATAATATACCAGAATATTGGAAACAAGGGCTGGCTGCAGTTGAACCTTTAGACTTTAAGTATACAACAATTTCTTTAATTGATGTATATGAGCTTTCATATAAACATGCTTTGGCTATGATTAAAAGAAATGGTGGATCAGTGACGGATATGGAAGTTGAAATAAAAGTCCAGGATATTGAACCAGTAAAATTGGAAGTTGGCTTTGAAAGACATTTCCCGGTTGAGAGAATACAAGATATTAAAAAAACGGGAAATGAATTTATGTTTGATTTTGAAGGCGTTGGATTTGCAGTTACTGGCAATGTAGAAGCAAAAGAAGATAGTCACGTTATCGAGGCGGAACTATATATTGATAGGAATTTGATATCCAGTTCGTTATTACCTGCCAACGAAATAAAAAGAAAAAATACTCTCTTTTGGAAGTACCAATTGCCAATGGGAAAACACAATGTAAGTATAAAGATATTAAATCCAACTGTTGATGCTGAACTTCTTATTAGAGATGCTGTAATTTATAGCAATAAACCGTCAAAGCCGAAATATTAGTTTAATTATTTTGAATTGATTCATTAACGAGGAGGGTATAATGGTAGTAGTTGACTCATATTTTGTTGCAATAATAATGTGCTTTGTCACGATGCTTTGTTGGGGCTCCTGGGCAAATACACAAAAACTAGCTAGTAAGGAATGGAGTTTTCAGCTTTTCTATTGGGACTATTCATTTGGTGTTCTGCTGCTTGCCCTAATTTTAGCAGTAACTATGGGGAGTTTCGGTAATGAGGGAAGAAGTTTTTTTGAAGATATAGGACAGGCGAACACCTCAATGATTTGGTCTGCATTCATTGGAGGAGTTGTATTCAATTTAGCGAACATAATGCTTGTTGCTGCTATAGATATTGCTGGTATGGCTGTTGCTTTTCCTGTAGGTATTGGCATAGCACTCGCGCAGGGAGTATTTATTAACTATATAGCTAAACCGGAAGGCAATCCGCTGATACTTTTTATTGGGGTCGCACTGGTTGTTGTTGCAATAGTAATTGATGCAGTTGCATACAAAAGATTACAAACGGGTGCACAGAAAAGTATTACCA
>JBATTD010000191.1:0-9247 GCA_049670345.1 Ignavibacteriaceae bacterium | reverse complement strand
GGGTATAGCAATTTCAATTAAGACAATATTCTACATATTATTTATACTTTTTTTCGTTTCCATAGCAAGATTGTACTTAGCAAGTGCAGAATTAGGCAAGTCAATGTTTGGTGCTGATGTCCTCGATCAACATTTCGAATTTATGTTTAGTACAATGGTGGTGATGACTGTAATCTTTTGGGGTATCGTCTGTAGTCTTTCAATTTTTATCCTTCATGTAAGTGACAAGTTTGGTCAGGGAGTATTGCTAAACTTTATACTTGGTAAATATCATCACCCAAAGGAAGAAAAGCGAATTTTTATGTTTATGGATCTTAAATCCTCAACAACTTATGCGGAAATGTTAGGACACATAAAATATAGTGAGCTAATTCAGGATTGTTTTTTTGACCTTACCGATGTTGTGGCAAATAATAATGCTAATATATATCAATATATGGGTGATGAAGTTGTGTTGTCCTGGGATTTTGATAAAGGGCTCAAGAACAATAATTGTATCAATATCTACTATGATTATATGAATGTTATTAGAGGAAGAAGTAAATATTACAAAGGCAAGTATGGAATGATCCCTGAATTCAAAGCGGGATTAAGTTCGGGTTATGCAACGGTAGCAGAGGTGGGAGAATTAAAAAAAGAACTTGCTTATCACGGAGATGTACTGAATACTGCTTCACGAATACAGGGTATATGTAATAAGTATAATAAATCATTACTGATTTCTGAGGAACTTGAAAATAATCTGAACCTTGATTCAAATTACAATAAAGAACTAATTGGATCCATCGAATTAAAGGGCAAACTACAGCCGGTTAATATTTATAGTGTTGAGCTTGTATAACAACAGTGCTTTTTAATTATAAATAAAAACAACGTGTTATTCCAAGTAAAAATAATTGTTTTCCTAGTTGCGTCAGCAGGACTTGTTTGGCTATCCTGGTCTTCATTGCGCGACATTCGCTCACACGGTTTTTACCGCTTCTTTGCTTTTGAGGCAATTGTAATCTTAATACTATTAAACATTGATTATTGGTTTTATGAACCCCTTAGTATTCACCAGATATTTTCCTGGTTTTTGCTAATCATCTCTTTGTTTTTGGTAATTCACGGATTTCAGTTACTGCATAAAATCGGTAAACCAAACAGCAATCGAAAGGACCCTACATTAGTTAGTATTGAAAAAACAACCAGATTAGTATTGGTGGGAGCTTATCACTACATCCGACATCCAATTTATAGTTCAGGATTATTTGGAGTTTGGGGAGTATTTTTCAAGCAGCCTTCATGGCTAGGTTTTTCTTTAGCAGTGATTTCATTTTTCTTTCTCACAATAACTGCTAAGATGGAAGAAATAGAGAATATCAGATTCTTTGGTGATGCATATAAAAGCTATATGAAAAAGACAAAGATGTTTATACCATTTGTACTGTGAGGATTTTTATCAGATGAAAACACAGGACAATCAAGGAGTTTAAAATGCTCGAACCAACAATAGTAACCTGGATAATTATAATATTTGGAGTTATAACTTGCGGACCACTTTTATATGCTCAACTAGTTGTGCTGTTACAACCTGAAGGGCAGAGAGCAAAAGACATCTTAATCGGTAAGGACGAAAACTGGCGGGATCAAACACATTTTAAATCTGCTTATGGTTTAGCCTGGGGTGATTGGTTGATATTTATTCCTGTGTTTATAACTGCGATCATTGGTATGGTGAGGGCAGAATTATGGGGTTATGCATTATTTGCAATAGCAGGGACAATTCAGATTTACATTAATACTGTGCTATGGTTTTTGGAAAAAGAATATGTATATCCTTCATGTGGCCCGATAGCTTACTATACATACTATTGGGGTAATTTTATTTATTGGGGAACAGCTGCACTTATTTATTCTTTGCTTCGTTTGAGCGGAATAACATTTTAATAAAAGTGTATTTTGATAATCTTTTATTAGGAGAAACAAAATGGATATTATCTGGGGAATATTACTTATCGTTTTTGGTTTAATTGCCTGGGGTGGGCAGGTGCTTTCCGCACTCACGCCAAGGATTGCAGAAAAGCTTGGTTTGATGGAGCCTGAAGCAGATGTTGACCCCGTATTTTATGGAGATGCTCGCGGTGAGGCAAGATGGGATTCATTAACTCTTTGGACTTTACCTTTCGCAGGCATACTAATGATATTAAACAGCCCGCTATGGGTATACTTTGGAATGGTTGGTGGAAGCATGTATCTATACTTTACAGGGCGAGCAATATTTACACGACTTGAATTTAAACGAAAAGGAGCACGCATAGGGAAACCGGAACTATTAAAAATGTATTTTATCTTCGTAACGTTGTGGGGATTGATAGGATTAGCAACAATTATTAAAGCAGTTAGAGTATTGATGGATTCTTTTCAGTAAGGATTTTTATTTGGGCTTTGTTTGAAATATTGATATTAGCTTGACTATTTTGCAGAGCGGCTATTCTGTAATTACTAGAATCACTACTTTCAAAAACATTAGAGGGAATGACAATGAGAGTATCTAAATATTCTACGAAAATGAAAAGAATGATTATTCTATTTTTATTCTGTTTAAGTGCCGGCTTATTAACCAGTTGTTCTACATCCGATGAAAAGAAGCCTCCGAATATTCTCTTTATTGCTGTTGATGATTTACGTCCCGAGCTGGGGTGTTACGGAACAGAATATGTTAAAAGTCCGAGTATAGACCGCCTTGCTGAAAATGGAATTGTTTTTACACAATCATATTGTCAATCGGCAGTCTGCAATCCATCACGTGCGAGTTTGTTAACGGGGCTGCGCCCTGATCGAATTAAGGTGTGGGATCTGCGAACAGATTTTAGAGATACATCTCCCGATGTTGTTACTCTGCCGCAACACTTTAAGAATAATGGTTACCACACTGTTGGCATTGGTAAAATTTATCATAATGTTCTTCCGGATAGTTTATCGTGGAGTGAACCAAAACTGCATATTAAAGGATATCCTTTTGATCCTGATGCTGTTTACCGCAATGAAGAAAATGTTGCTTCTCTTGAAAAACGAAAACAAAAGATTATCGCCGAGGGAAAAGAACAAAGATATATTGACCGCATCGGCGAGTGGTATTTGAAAGACGTTGCTTATGAAATTATTGATGCGCCCGATGATGTTTATTTTGATGGTGCTCAAACTGATGTGGCACTTGAGAAGATAAAGGAATTATCACATAAAGAGAAACCGTTTTTCTTTGCCATCGGATTTTATCGCCCCCATCTACCCTTTAATGTTCCTAAAAAATATTGGGATATGTATGAAAGAGAAAACATACCATTAGCGGAAAATGATTACGTCTTAAAAGATGCTCCGTTAATGGCAATAAACAACTTAAGAGAGTTAAGAGGATATACAGATTTTAAAACGATTCCTCATCCCGGTGATGGACAATTAAGTGAAGACCAAACACGTGCGCTAAAACATGGCTACCTTGCATCTGTAAGTTATATTGATGCACAGGTCGGAAGACTAATAAACAAATTAAAAGAATTAAAGATTGATGATAATACAATAATTGTTTTATGGGGAGATCATGGATGGAAATTAGGCGAACATGGCAGCTGGTGTAAAATGACAAATTATGAAATCGATACAAAAGTGCCTTTAATTTTTTCCACACCTCAATTAAAAGGGAAAAGTATTAAGAGTAAGAGATTGGTTGAGTTTGTTGATGTATATCCCACACTTTGTGAGTTAGCGGGAATATCAATTCCTGAAACATTAGAAGGGACTAGCGCTGTTCCTCTTTTTGAAAATCCGGATCGTCCATGGAAAAAAGCAGCATTCAGTCAATTTCTTCGTGAGGGAATTTGGATTGCACCTGATGGAATCGAATATATGGGTTATTCGATTAGAACCGAAAATCATCGTTATACTGAATGGGTTAACTGGGAAACAAATGAACTGGCCGCAATTGAGTTATACGACCAGACGATAGATCCTAATGAAAATATAAATATAGCAGGTATTGAAGAGAATAAATCAATTATAAAAGAGCTTTCTGAAAAACTTAAATTGGGTTGGCGTGCTGCCTTACCGGATTAAAAATTAAATCGGTTGTCGAAATCTTGTAATGACATAATCCATCTTAAGATCTCCTCTTTCTCCTGGACATTCTGGCATTAAATATTTTGCCGGGGTACCAATCATATTGAACAATCCATTATTGAGTTGATTAGGTCCTATCTTATTAATATCAGTAACAATAATATTATAGCCGCTATATAAACAAATTTAAGGGATATAATTAATGTTTTCATCTTTTACTCTAACTCATTATTATAAGTAATCGGATTTTATGGCAACAACCTTTCTGAAACGTCTGCAAATCAAATCTTATCTTCAGTTAATATTATTAACGGAAAAATCACCAGGTTGATATTTATACTTTTATTGCTGCCGCAAAGTAAAGATGGGTCTATAGAATGCTGTCGATATGTTGATAATTGTCACTCATATTATGCACTTTAGATGTACAATTAGAATAAATGTTCCCTTGTTTTTTCTTTGTTTTTAACTGTTTTTAATACTTCAGGTAAATCTCATCTTTCATTCTGTTTGATCTGAAGGTTGTAGGATTTGCACTCTAAGGAAAGGAAAAGGAAGTAAAATTATTCGGTGTGGAAGAACTGCAAAAGAGTTAGCATTTCCTTTATTTATTATCAGGATTTCTTTAGTTCGATTACCGTAATTTCCGGTGGCATTCCTACCCTGCCTGGAAATCCAATAAAACCAATTCCGGTATTTACATATAAACTCTGTTTTCCTTCGGTATATAATCCACCCCATCGTTTGTAACGCATATTAACCGGACTCCATCTCCAGCCAGGAATTTCAATTCCGAACTGTGCACCGTGAGTATGACCAGAGAGTGTTAGATCAATATTGGTTTTCTCCAGAACTTGTTCATCCCAATGGGTTGGATCGTGTGAGAGTAATATTTTAAATGAGCTATCTTCAACTGTCGAAAGGGCTTTATTAAGATCACCATATTGAGGAAAGGGAGGCAATCCCCAGTTTTCAACACCCACTAGTTCAATTTTTTCCCTGTCTATTTCAACTTTATGCGATTCATTTAAAAGCATCCTGAAACCAAGATCTTCCTGTATTTTAACAAGCCTATCAAGATTTTGTCTTTTTTCTTCCAACGAATCCCACGGAACATATTCGCCATAGTCATGATTACCGAGTATAGAATATTTCCCGATCTTAGCTCTAAGCTTATTCAGTATTGGAATAAACTTATTCATTTCAGAAGAAAGGTTATTAACAAAGTCACCGGTAAATAGAAGAAGATCGGCATGTTGTTCGTTAATTAGCTCAACTGCAATCTCAACTTCATCTACAGAATTTAAGAAACTGCCAATGTGAAAATCTGATATCTGAACTATGCGCAAGCCATTAAACGAAGCAGGAAGATTGCTGAAACTTAAGGAGAAGTTTCTGGTAGTATAATTAAACTTGCCCCACTTAATTCCATATGCAATTGATAGAAATGGTAAGCCGGCAATAACAATCCCCGTACGTGTAAGAAACTGTTTGCGAGAAATTGGCTCGTCTTTATTTTTGTCTGATTTAGTAGTTCTATTAATTTTTTTATATAACCATTTTCCAAGTTGAATTAGATCATCAACAAGATTAAATATTATAAACACCAGTTTGGGAATATAGAATAGAATGAAGGTGCCGCTTATATAATGGAAATAAACAAGTACATTGGATGGATCGATACTGCGATTAAAAATCGAAAAGATAATTAATCCGGCAATGAGCAGAGAGGGAACAATCCAAAAAAGACAGAAAATGATTCTCTTTTTCTTTTGGCTATATTTATTTGATAGTTTCTTTACACCGCTGTAAGCATAAAAATCTATAGCCAGGATTATGGCGCTGAATATGAGTAAGAATAAAAACGGATTTCTCATTAATTCTTGCCATCCTTTGATTGCTGAACAATATCTTTACATTCTAATACTTTCTTTTCGGAGCCATACAAGGTTACATTTATCATTGCTAATCCTAATTCTTTTAAAGTTGTAGCATATTTTGAGAAAAGAAATTTTATGAGTGGATAAAACGGTGCAAATAATTTATACGTCTTATAAGTATTCTTTAGTCCCTTCGTTGGTTGAATATATCCAGGTCTGAACATATAACTGGCTTTGAATGGAAGCTTCAGTAGATCATTTTCTGTTTTACCTTTCACACGCGCCCACATACTTCTTCCCTTTTCTGTGCTGTCTGTTCCTACTCCTGACACATAGCAAAAAGTCATAACAGGATCTAGCTTTAATAAAGTCTTTGCAAAGTTCAATGTCAAATCATAAGTGATGCGTTTGTACTCATCTTCCTTTTTTCCGACTGAAGAAACTCCTGCACAAAAGTAACATGCATTGTATCCCTCAAGTTGGTCTTCCAGAGAAGATAGATCAAGAAGATCCTTGTGTATAATTTCCTTTAGCTTTTCGTGTTTTACGCTGCACAGTTTTCTATTTATCAATAATACAGATTCAACATCAGAATGATTAAGGCACTCGTGAAGAACACCTTCTCCAACCATTCCGGTTGAGCCTAAAATAATTGCTTTTATATCCATAATACCCTACTTCTTTTAAGCAAATATATTAACTTTAAGTATAAGAGATATAATTTTAGGAGTAATGGTTACAGGAGAGCATATTTGAAAGTCAATCTCAGTACTTTTACTATATTATTACTTTTACAAATCTTTTACAAAACTTTACCTTGCGAATAGTTATGAAATATTGTTAACTTACATCTGGCACAAAGCCGTAAACCAAAATTCAGTCATATAGCTATATATTTATTGAAGTATCTCGATCCATAATAAAATTACCAATCTCCTAATCTTATCTGAGTAAAAGTCTTCCATTCAAAAAGATGAACTCCAGACTTAATTTTATAGATAGAGATATTAAATATTAATAACACCGTTTCCGTCTGAATAACTGAATTCAAATAATTTGGATTGGAGAAATCTTGAAGAAAAAGTTGCGTATTGGAATAATAGACCTCGTAAGTAAGGGCCCCACTAAAGCATTATGGGCACGCGTAATGTATCCGAACCTTGCCAGTATTATGCCCCAGGTACTTGGTGTCTGGTGTGAAGAAGAAGGATGCGATGTAACATTCGTCTGCTATACTGGATTTGAAAACTTGCTTGAAGAATTGCCGAAAGAAACTGATTTGGTATTCATTGGTGCATTTACACAATCTGCACAACTTGCATATTCTTTAAGTAATTTATTAAGAAGTAAAGGTATATTAACAGCTATTGGCGGCCCGCACGCAAGGTGCTATCCGCAGGATGCACAGAAATATTTCGATTACGTACTTGGCTTTACAGACAAAGAAGTGATTCAGCAGGTTTTAAATGATCTTTCTCCACATCGCCCAATAGGAATGTATCTTTCTGCTCAATTTCAACCAAAGAATTTACCGGGTGTAAAAGAACGATGGAAATTTATAGAACCTACATTAAAGAAAGCACCATGGATTAAAATGGTACCTATGATCAGCAGCCTGGGTTGTCCTTACACATGCAGTTTCTGTATCGATTCTGAAGTACCATACCAGCAGCTGGAATTTGATGTAATGAAAGAAGATCTACAGTTTCTTCTGGAAAAATTTAAACGCCCCCTTGTTGGCTGGCACGATCCTAACTTTGGAATCCGATTTGATAATTGTATGGATGCAATAGAAGAAGCCATTCCGCCGGATAGTATTGATTTTATTGCAGAAAGCAGTCTTTCAATCCTTACTGAAGCACATATGAAACGGCTTAAGAAAAACGGATTTAAAGGGCTGTTACCTGGAATCGAATCCTGGTATGATTTGGGCAACAAATCCAAATCGGGCAGTAACAAAGGTATGGATAAAGTAAAGCAGGTTTCGGAACACCTGAATATGGTTATGAGATACGCTCCCTATATGCAGGCAAACTTTGTAATGGGACTTGATTCGGATGAAGGTGCGGAGCCATTCGAGTTAACAAAAAAGTTTATTGATCTCTCACCGGGTGCATTCCCCGGATATTCACTCCTTTCTGCTTTTGGAGAAGCATCACCTTTAAATTTACAATTCCAGAGTGAGAACAGAGTTCTCGGTTTTCCATTTCACTTTTTAGATAACTGCTCGGCAATGAATGTAAAAACAAAAAATTATTCCTATCCGGAATTCTATAAACATTTTGTTGATTTACTCCGCCATTCGTTTTCAAAGAAAGCAATTGCCCGTAGATTTCAAGCTAATAAGTTCTCGATACCCGGATGGATGAATATGGTCCGTGCAATTTCTTCGGAAGGACGTGGCAGGGTTAAATACTTTACCGAACTTCACCAGCGACTCGAAACAGACAGACAATTCCGAATGTATTTTGAACAGGAGACTGATGTTTTGCCACAGTTTTATGTAAATAAGATTAAGGAAGAGCTGGGACCACTCTGGGAATGGCTTCCGGAAGGGGCAATATATCATGATCATAATGCATATTTAAATTCTACCCAACCGGAAGTACTAAGCGCATAACCGACAAAACAAAATTTGCTTACAATGCCAACCGGGATGGACTTTTGTTGAACTACAAAAGACAAGTACTCTTACAAACGGTATCTGGAATAATTCACTCAACCAACCACAAATACTCGCCGTAACCTTCCTCTTCCATTTTCTCCTTTGGGATGAATCTCATCGATGCGGAGTTCATACAATATCTTAATTTAGAAGGCTCAGGTCCATCATCAAAAACATGCCCGAGATGTGAATCACCAATCTTACTTCTCACTTCAACCCTTTTCATTCCGAATGAATTATCTTCATTCTTAACAACGTATTTAGGATCGATCGGCTTTGTAAAGCTTGGCCATCCCGTGCCTGATTCAAACTTATCGGTTGAACTGAACAAAGGTTCGCCTGAAACAATGTCAACATAAATTCCGGCTTTGTGATTATCCCAGTATTCATTCTGGAACGCACTCTCGGTACCTTCCTTCTGCGTAACCTTATACTGAAGTTCGTTTAAATTCTTTTTAATTTCTTCTTCTGAAGGTTTGATGTAATTTTTATTATCACTCCACTTTTCCATAATAAATGTATCCCTTCCTGATCCTTTTCGGTAACTGTAATACCTGTCCGGATCTTTTTTGTAAAAATCCTGGTGATAATCTTCAGCAGGATAAAA
>JBATTD010000190.1:0-2745 GCA_049670345.1 Ignavibacteriaceae bacterium | reverse complement strand
TTCTTATTCGTTACCGAGAAGGTGATGCGTTACGTGATACAACACTCGGAAATAAGTATATCCTTTTCAGCGGTAGAAGAGGAAATATGGATGACTTTCGCTACCGGCATAATTCTCTTATGAATTTTCGCATAAATATCTTTTTCGGTGAGGAGGTTAGTTTTGATATACCTACACCACGTGAAATTACAGGAAATGTTGAAATACTTGGAAGCAGAAACAATGATGACTTAAGAGCATTACTTCAATGGAACAGAGGTAACACTCAGGATATTACAATTGTAATTGGTGCAAGGTTAAGAGACAGACACATTGTTATGCCTTTGTACAGAGTAAGAACAAGAGATGACGGCAGATTATTAATTCCAGCGAGGTTTATCAACCAAATACCATTTCAGCATTTTGATAGAATAGTTTTTACGTTTATACGGAGATTTGAGAACACTCCTGACACAAACAGCGGCGATCTCCTTGTTTCATCACAAAGTATTCATAGTATAATAGTAAATCTTCCTTGAGAATATTATTCATAATTATAATAACAGCAATGTTTGCAAACGTAAACATATTATCTCAAAGCTCTTTCGGGCTTAACGGTTATTGGGGTTTATCTCCAAACTTCAATACACCATTGTATGAGTATGAAAGTAATACTTCCAATTATTCTCATGTAAGAGATTGGGGTTTCTCTTTTACTTATGGTGTGGAGTTTGCTAAAAGCACAAATTCAAATATCTATAGCATATCTCTATCTAAATCTTTGGGTAATCATAATCTTTCCGCAAGATTCACTCCGGGATATCAAAAAGAATTTATTTTTAACACCGGTGAATCAATTATTGTGGAAGATTCAACAGCACAATCGTTAACAGCAAGTAATAATTATAAGGAACTTTTCGGGTTAGGTTATTCTTATAAATTTTCAGAAGATTTTAGTGTTGGAACCACACTCAGATTTTTTACACAAGATTTTTTTCAGGAGATTGTTACACCGGTATTTGAAGACACTCTATTCTTAGTAAGAGAAACAAACACGGAGAAAGTAAAGTTTTGGAAAGGCGATTTTGGGGTTAACTATATATTGAATGAACATTTGAATTTTGTTTTCGCTTCAATCAACCTCCTTAACTTTGGAGAAAAAGCCGATAATTCAGATTTTGAAGACTTAGAAATTAAAAGGGAAGTCGGCGGAATGATTGGTGTGAATTATATTCCTATCGATGCAGCAGCAATTAACTTTCTTTATGAAACAACAGGTTCGTATCAGGTCGCACTTAACGGCTATGCCGGTGATCTCGGTTTTGGAATGACTCTATTCCACGATAAATACCAGGAACCAGAAATTACCGGGATGATACCAACGATAAGCTATAAAGGAGAAATTTTTGAACTGTTTGTTTCCGGAGTGAAATATTTTTCTAACAGGAAAAAGGCTTTTGGTGTATCGGAATTTGTTGAGAATGGTATAAACAATGTTTTAAACAATCCTTACAGTTTTGATAAGATTTTATTAACAGTTTCATTTAACATTAATACTGCAAAGGAAAAATCCGTTGGATTGATTGATGTTGAAATTGTTAAAGATATTTACCCGACATTTTCTGAAAATTATGTCGAATATCCCTTTGCCTACGGAACCATAGTAAACCTGACAGATGAATATTTAACAGTTAAACCTATGGCAAGAATTGAAGGAGTAAATGAAGAAAATATTCAATCACCTGTTTCGGCAATCGCACCGTACGATACGGTACGGGTTCCATTTTATATTATCATTCCGGAATCATATTCATCTGAAAAAGTAGAACTTTCTTATGCAGACTTTTATCTTTTCACAATTGCAGATCAACCGGATGATCAGTTTCAGAAAGCAGTGCTTGTAAACAGCATCAATTCGTGGGATGGCAGAGTTAGCAACTTGCGTTACTTTATTAAAAAAGATTTAGACTTTTCAATGAACCATGCTAAAGCAGTTTTAAGTGCTAACAAAGCCGTGCTGGATACATTACCAATTGCACTTGAAGATTTTTATAAAGCGAGGATATTATTTAACGAATATGTTGCGAACCTTGTTTACATTTCCGATCCCCGTGCAACAGGCGAATATGTTCAATTTCCAAATCAAACATTTGAACTTAAAGGCGGCGATTGTGATGACCTGAGCGTTGGCTATTCATCGTTGCTTGAAAGTGTAGGAATACAAACAGCGCTTGTAGATTATAAAGCAAACGGAAAAGTGCGGCATGTAAATCTTCTTTTTAATACAAAGCTTTCCCCAAATCAAGCAAAGCTTTTAACAAATAACGACACAAAATATTTTATAAGAGAAAGCGTTGATGGTATAGATGAGATCTGGCTGCCGGTAGAAGCAACATCTTTAACAGATTTTGAAACAGCATGGAAATTAGGAGCAGAAAAATTTAATAAAGAAGTCATTAGCAAACTTGGTATTGCTAAAGGTAAAGTTAATATAATAGATATTTATTAAAATTTTAAGAGGTAAAAAAATGAAAACATTATTAATAATCTTGATGTTTGCAGGAGTTTTATCAGCCCAAACATTTAAAGTTGAGAAAGTATCGGGTGATGTAAAATTTCAAAACGGAAGCAGCGAAACATGGTCGGCTTTAGAAAACGGAACGATATTAAAAGACGATGCAGTTATTTCCACCGGGACAAATTCTTCGGTGCTTCTTAAAGGAAACAAAGTTAATTTTAATCTGAATGAATCATCTGCCGTTTCTG
>JBATTD010000189.1:0-2387 GCA_049670345.1 Ignavibacteriaceae bacterium | reverse complement strand
AGGTAATAGATATCCACAAGTGCAATAAAAGAATTAAGTACAAGTACGGGATATGCATTTACAAGCAATCCGTAAATTGCGAATGTGGAAGCACCAAATAGATTTACCTTTCTTAAACGAACAATGTTTTTCATCATAAGAGAAAGTGCGATTAGTACGGAACCTGTATAGCCAACTATTTCCTGCCATTCCATAAAAATTACTTTCTAATCATTATCATAAGTAATGCTGTATATTTTAAGACCTTCCTCTTTCCCTCTCAACTCAAACTTGCCAATAAATTCTTTGCTAAAGCCGTTCATTTCTTCCGGCAATTCCTTTTCAAGATATTCTGAAATGAGCATCTTTTTTCCCTGTGGTGTGCACAGCTTTTCAATTCGGGCAGCTGTGTTGAGTACATCTCCGTGATATGCAATCTCACGTTTTATATCACCAATTTCTGCTACAGTAACTTCTCCGCAATCCACTCCACATTTAAAGTATGGGAGAAGATCGAATTTGGTTAAATAATAATTTTTGCGTGACTGAAGCTTTTTATCAAAAGAAAAAAATGTTTTAATACAGTTTAGTTCTTTCAAGCCATTTTTCATATCCCAGCATAAAACCACTTCATCACCAACGTACTGATAGATTGATGCTTTGTAATTTATAACAACATCGGTTAAATCGTGGAAGCAGCTTTGCATTAATTCACTATATCTTTTGTGTCCTAATTTCTCCGCAATATGCGTTGATCCTTTTAAATCCATAAACATAAATACCCGGTTTTCAATTTTAGGAGTACTGTATTTGCCGGTTGTTAGTTTTAACAGGTTTCCCGGTCCAAATTTCCTGTTTACCTGAAGTATAAAGTTGATTAACAATATTGCAGCTATGAAGTAAGTGATGATAGATAATAAATAAACCGGTGTAAAATAGTTGAATGTTTCCGCCCATTGTTTTTCAGTGATTATATTAAAGGAATCATAAACTAAATAAATAAGAAATCCGGCGAACAGGAAGGAGACTAAATAAAGAGCACTTCTAATTGCTATTATCGCGCCGAATGACCTTCTTCTCATTCGGGTTGTATCGGTAAGTGTATTTATTATTGCAAACAACGCCCCGAAAATGATTGCCGTCATAAATATTTCTAAATGAATGTATCCGGAATCCAAATATTCTGTAAGTTCATTTTCCTTAAGCAGATGACGTAAGCCCCAGTAAGTAATAAATATGAAGAGATACAATATTCCAATCCAGGCAGCGATAATAAATACCCACTCTTTAAATATTATTTTTGATTTTCTATTCATAACATTTATTAAGATTGACATAAAATTAAACATAATAATTCAATTTGTTTGATATTTGTAGTGATCCAAGCTGATAAGTGATCAATACTCCAGAAAAATAAATTCTATCGCATCAATTAAACTTTCCATTGATTAGCTATGTCTAATCGATTAAATTACTTACTATAAATTCAAGGAGTTACTGATGCTTAAGAAAAGTTTTGCCCTTTTGGTTACTGTTTTTGTGTCGGGGTTTTTATTTATTGCCTGCAATGATGTTAATAGTCCTGAAGAAAGAGATTTAGACTTCCTGGAAAACAGCAGCTTCCAGACGATTGAAAGTGATCTTGCTCTTTTAAAAGATGGAGGAATGCCAATTGATGAAACTGACGGTGTATTTTCAATAGGATGGAATGAAGTGTTCAGACCAGTCGATGATGAATTGCATGTTAGAGGGATGGCATTTGCAGTTGCCTTCGGAGAGCCAAATGATTTTCACAAGTTCGGTATAAATATGGGCTCCGTATTTATTAATTATGGTGATCATCAAACGGAATTGCACAAAAAAACTAATGATAGACGCGGAACAATGTATTCATTATTCAAAAAGCCATTCGGTCACTCCGATCAACTACTTGAATACATTCCTGATATAGAATATGAATTTCAGGTTACAGGAAGTGATGCAATAACATCATTTTCATTCTCTCTTACCTCTCCTTCCGCCCTGATGGATATCACGAGCCACGAACACGGTAATGTAATTGATCCAGCGCAGGATCTAACAATTACATGGGATGGTGGTAAAGCCGATGGAAAAACCGCTGTAAGATTGATGGCTAATACCCGTTTCGATAAAGGACCTCGTGGAAAGGGACCCAAAGGACCACGTCCTCCCCGTCACCCGCATCCCGATCATATAATCTTTGAAATACTCGATACAAATACAGGCGAATACACATTTACTTCAGCACAAATCCAGCAGTTGTTAAGCAATGTTGATTCAGCACATCTTATGGTTGGTGTATCGCAAATGGATATTGGTGAAGTTGAACACGATGGAAAAGTATTTCACAGTGTAATGAGAAATGGTAATAGTGTTAAGCTATTAGT
>JBATTD010000188.1:0-1556 GCA_049670345.1 Ignavibacteriaceae bacterium | reverse complement strand
CAGATGATGAAGTGTGGTTTAGAGCCTGGTTTGATTATATCGGTTTTGATTTACGTGTAAGAGCAATCGATGAATCCATTCTGGATAAAGTAAATAATGAAAGAACAACATTGGCTGTAAATATTGGTATAGCCGGTTTATTCTTTGCTTTGTTCTTGCTATACCTTGCACTTTTTATTTTTTATGCGGATAGAAAGGAAAATCTCTACTTTGCACTTTTTAACTTCAGCATATCTGTAATATTTTTTGCATCAATGTTTCAAAGATATATACAATCCAACTTAGAGTTAATGAGCATAATAAACGGCGTTACAGGTTCCGGTTTGGTTTTAGTTTTTCCGTTTTACCTTGGTTTTCTTTATTCAATTTTCTACAGCAAAATTCCAAAACAATTTTATGGAATATGGATTTTTGCGATATTACTCGTGGTAGTAATTACTTTAAGCTTAGGTGAAGAATCTATCTCCGATTACATGTTGGCAGGATTTATTTTTCTTCTTACCCTCGAAGGATTGAGAGTTATTATAGTTGCAATAAAAAATAATAAACCCAATTCCAATATTATTGGCACAGGGGTAATTGTATTTGTTTTATTTGTAGTTCTATTATTCATCTTTGGGATTTTTGGTATAAATAGCATAAGCGGCCCTGCGGGATTAATAATATTCTTTATGGGCTTGCTCAGCTTACCAATCTCAATGTCTGTTTTTCTTGCACGGGATATTGCTTTTACAAACAAAGACCTTGCTCAACAATTAAAAAACGTAAGAGAACTATCAGAAAAAGAGCTTGAGCAAAAACTACGAGCTCAAAAAGCAGAAGCAGAAAACGAAAGAAAAACTAAAGAACTTGAGGAAGCCCGCCAGCTACAGCTTTCAATGCTGCCTAAAGAGTTGCCGCAATTATCTCATCTTGAAATTGCAGTTTACATGCAAACCGCCACAGAAGTTGGTGGGGATTATTATGATTTTCATCTTGGATTAGATGGAACACTTACAGCCGTTATTGGTGATGCAACAGGACACGGTATGAAAGCGGGAACTATGGTTACTGCTGCTAAAAGTATTTTTAATTCCTATGTAAACAATCCGGATATAATTTTTACTTTTGGGGAATTTAACCGCGTTATTAAAGGAATGCAATTACCATCAATGTCGATGTGTCTTTCATTGCTAAAGATTAAAGGGAATCAGCTAACAATGTCTGCTGCTGGTATGCCTCACGCCCTTCTATATAGAAGCGAAAATAAAAAAGTTGAAGAAATTATTTTAAAAGGAATGCCTCTCGGTGCAGTTAATGATTTTCCTTACCAAATAAAAACCACAGAGCTTAAATCCGGAGATACCTTATTACTACTTAGCGATGGTTTACCTGAATTATTTAATGGCAAAAAAGAAATGTTTGGTTACGATAGAGTTACAGCAGAATATGAACAAGTGGCCTCTAATAAAGCGAAAGAAATTATTGAGCACTTAAAAAATGTTGGTACCATATGGGTAGAAGGTAAAGACCCGGATGATGACGTAACTTTTGTCGTCATCAAAGTTAAGTAGTAG
>JBATTD010000187.1:0-19235 GCA_049670345.1 Ignavibacteriaceae bacterium | reverse complement strand
ATTTTAGATTTAACAAAAAATTAAGCGGCGGTGGTGCCTTCAGAGATTTAGGCACACATATGATCGACCTGTTAAGATTATTTGGAGGAGAAATAATTGAAATAAACGGCTATCTGGATAATCTCGTTTACAAAAGCGATGTGGATGACTTTGCAGCTGCAATTGTAAAATTTAACAACGGCGGATACGGATATTTAAATGTTTCTTATAATAATAAAAAAGCTTTTAACCGTATAGAAATTCTTGGTCACAAAGGCGCTATAAGTATTGAAAGATTTATTGGTGTAAAAAATCAGTCGGCTAAACTAACGATTCTACTGGATGGTGAAGCTAAGATGAGTTTCCGGAAACGAGGAAACAAAATAAATTATTTGTTAAGGTCAGTTCAAAAATCATTTATTAAAAACGAGCAGCCGTCGGTTACAGGCGAAGATGGACTGATTAACATGAAACTTATGGAAGAGTTAGAGAGAAAATGTCGGAAGTAGAAAAAGTTGTATCAATCTGCCATAAAATATATGATAAAGGATATGTTTCGGCTTATGATGGGAATGTATCGGTAATTACAGATAAAAGCACTGTTCTGTTTACCCGTTCTGGTATTTGCAAAGGAGAAGTTACGAAGGATGATATTCTTGAGTTTGATATGAACGGAGCTTTGTTAAAGGGAGAAGGAAGAATTACCACCGAGTTTAAACTTCATCTTTTTGCTTATTCAAGAAGACCCGATGTGAGTGCTGTTGTGCATTGTCACCCGGTTTATTCAACTGCATTTAGTTTAATTGGTGAGGGATTAACGGAGCACTATTTTCCTGAAGTGATTCTTACTCTTGGTAAAGTACCTCTTTGTAAATACGGAACTCCCTCAACAAATGATTTACCATTAAGTCTTGAACCTTATATTGAACATTCGTGGGCATATTTACTGGAAAATCATGGTGCATTAACTTTAGGAAAAGATCTGGATGATGCATACTATAAAATGGAAAAACTTGAACACACAGCGGAGACTATTTTTAAAGCAAGAATGTTAGGCGCACCAAACTCATTGCCAGGTGAAGATATCTCCAAGTTGTTACAAATTTCAGAAGAGACATACGGGATAAAAATTGATCAACGAAACATTTATGATTAACTAAACTAATAATTAATTTTTAACCTTTCAATTTTGTTAAATCCAAAAATTAATATTGCTGTTTTTGTAGGTGGAACTTCACCTGAGAAGGAAGTCTCCAAATCATCCGGTAGGGCAATTTATCAAGCGTTAAATTCCCTTGGTTATAATTGCACCCTTATCGATCCTGCTTACGGAACAGATCAACCGGAAACTGATGAAGAGTTTTTTTCTGCAAAAGATTTTGGTGAAATTAAAAATGAAAATCTTATCAAAACAATTGACTCTGAATTGATGAATAATATTGATTTGGTCTTTCTTGCATTACATGGTAAACTGGGAGAAGACGGAATCATTCAATCGCTGCTTGAGTTAAAAGGAATTAAATATACCGGGTCCGGTGTTCTTTCAAGTGCAATCGCCATGGATAAAGATATTTCAAAAACAATATTTCAGAAGAATGATGTTAACACCCCATCCTGGTTTACAATTGATAAAAAGTTTAATCGCGATGAGGTTGTGAGAATCATTAATTCAAAATTCAAATATCCGGTAATAATTAAACCTAATGATCAGGGCTCAACAGTAGGTCTGTCAATTATAAAGAAAGATGAGGAAATTTTTAAAGCAATTGAAACCGCTTTTCAGTATTCTGATATAGTAGTGATTGAAGAATATATTCCCGGCAGGGAGATGACCGTTGCAATACTTGAAGATAAACCTCTTCCTGTTTTAGAAATAATTCCTAAAAGTGGTTTTTATGATTATGAATCTAAATACACCTCAGGTATGAGTGAGTACATCGTACCAGCTGATGTTACCGGGGATGTTTTTGATAAAATGCAGCAGCAAGCAATAACTGCTTTCAGATCACTTCGCTGTAAGGTTTACGGCAGGGTCGATTTTAGATTAAATGATGAGAACATTCCATTCTGCCTGGAGGTGAATACCTTGCCGGGAATGACAGAAACGAGCCTTGTACCAAAGATGGCAAATGCAGTTGGGATTTCGTTTGAAGAATTGATAGACAGAATTATCAGGAACAGCTTAGATGTCTAAAAATAAAAAGAAGAGATTTTTTTCATATTTCATTCTCGCATTATTTCTTATCGGATTACTTTATCTCACATTTAACGAACATGGCCTAATAAAATATTTAAAACTTGAAAAAGAAGTAACTACATTAAACAATGAAATTATACGATTGCAAAATGAAAATAATAGTTTGAAGAGTGAAATTGATTCGTTGAAAAAAGAAATTCCGGCAAAGATAGAACAAATTGCCAGGGAAAAATACGATATGATCAAAGAAGGCGAGACAACAATTGAAGTAAAAGAAGTTGAGAAAGATGAAACGAGTCCTGTTGATTCAGGACTTGTTCCATCAGACCTTAATAAGGAATTAAAATCAGATGAACAATAAATCGCCAGGTATTCCTCTTGCCGAAAGAATAAGACCAAAAGAATTGGATGGATTTTATGGGCAGGAAAATCTTGTTGCTGCGGGCAAACCCGTTCGTTTGATGATAGAAACCGATACACTGTCTTCATTTATTTTGTGGGGTCCACCCGGCTCCGGAAAAACAACTCTTGCAAAAATAATCGCAGAAAAAACGCAAGCAGATTTCTATCAAATTAACGCAGTTTCATCGGGAGTTAAAGATGTAAGGCGTGTTATTGAGATTGCCGAACAAAACCGGAAGATGAATAAAAGAACAATCCTTTTCATCGATGAGATACACCGCTTTAATAAAGCACAACAGGATGCATTACTTAATTCCGTTGAAACAGGATTGATTTATCTCATTGGCGCAACAACTGAAAATCCATCGTTTGAGGTGATTCCTGCGTTACGTTCAAGGGCAAGAGTTTATATTCTTAATGACCTTGATAAAAATGATCTTCACAAAATTTTGAAATATGCTTTAAGCAAAGATGAATTTCTCGCGACTCTTAAAATCGAATTAATTGATACTGATTATCTTCTTTACTTATCCGGCGGTGATGCCCGAACATTGTTAAGTGTTTTGGAATCAGCGGTTCTTCAACAAATTGATTCGGAACCAATTAGAATCACAAAGGAAGGGCTGGAAAATGTTGTTCAACAGAAGAATGTAATTTATGATAAATCGGGTGAAGAACATTATAATATTATTTCAGCTTTTATTAAAAGTATTCGGGGCAGCGATCCCGATGCAGCATTATACTGGCTCGCACGAATGCTTGAAGGTGGAGAAGACCCGCTATTTATTGCACGCCGGTTGGTTATTCTCGCCTCTGAAGATATCGGTAATGCTTCACCTAACGGATTAGTTCTTGCGGAGGCAGCCTTCGGTGCGGTTCATAAAATTGGAATGCCGGAAGCTAGAATCATTCTTGCACAATGTGTCACTTATCTTGCTGCATCTCCCAAAAGCAATGCTTCTTATATGGGAATAAAAAAAGCGGAGCAGGAAGTTAGAAACAACTCACTTTATTCGGTTCCGCTGCATTTACGAAATGCGCCCACAAAATTGATGAAAGATATTGGCTACGGAAAAGATTATAAGTACGCACATAATCATGAACATGGTTTTATTGATGAAAATTATCTGCCGGAAGAATTAGAGGGAAAACAATTCTACTTTCCAACCGATAACGGGCAGGAAAAAAATATTAAAGAACGATTGAAATTCTTTTGGAAGAGTAAAAAGAAATATGATTAAAAACATTTCAAATGAAAACTAACAATCCCCGATCAAGCTTCAATATTTAACTCAGAGTAAAGCAAACATTTTCCCGGGTAATTGCTTTACCAATCCTTTAAACTCAAGTGATAACAGATGTACAAGGCAATCAGATGTGGAAAGATCAGAAGCAGCTGCAATCTTATCAATTTGTAATGCTTCTGAATTGAGAGCACTCATAATTTTTTCTTCAAAAAGATTTAATTCTTCCTGATATTTGGGAATATTCTTTCCGAGTACAGGCTTCAACTTTAATTCAAGTTCCAGCAAAACATCTTCAGCCGATATAATCAATTCTGCTTCTCCACGTTTTATCAGTTGATTTGTTCCTTCGGATTGTTTCACATTTACGCTGCCGGGTAGAGCAAATACTTCTCTGTTCTGATCGAGTGCAAATCTTGCAGTTTGCATTGCACCGCCAGTAATGCCTGTTTCAATAATTATACAGCCCAAACTCAAACCTGAAATTATCCTGTTTCTTTTTGGAAAATTTTGAGCATCAGGTTTTGTTCCCAGGATAAATTCACTTATTACCGCTCCGTTATCACAAATTTTTTCGTATAATTTTTTATTTTCCGGCGGATAAATAACATCTAGTCCCGAACCGATTACAGCAACTGTTCTTCCTCCTTTTTTAATTGCTGATGAATGACAAATTGAATCAATTCCCCGTGCCATTCCGCTTACAATTGTAATATTTTGTTCAGCCAGATCGGATGAAATTCTTTCTGCAAGAACTTTACCATAATTGGTCGGCTGTCTCGTTCCAACCATAGCAATTGCGTATTGATCAGATTCAGACAGGCTGCCTTTCATTTGCAAAAGCAATGGGGGATCGAATATTTTTTTTAGGAGGTTAGGATAATTTTCATCCCAAATGGTAACTATTTCTGCATTCATCTTCTGCAGTTTTGTTAACTGTTTTTCCACCCAAATTTTTATTTCATTTTTGTTATGGTTTGCTTTCCGAATTCTTCCTGCAAGATTTGTGCTTATACCTTCAACATCAAGTAAAGAGTTTTTATCTGCCGAAAGAATATTCTCTGTAGATCTGAACTTTGCTAGTAAGGTTCTTATCTTTCCCGGTCCTATTCCTTCAATTGAGAGAAGTGTGTAGAGGTTGGTAAGTTGTTCTAAATTTAGTTTAGACACAATTGTTAGATAATTTTTAATTTACATTAATAGAATCGACTATTGCCACAATAATAGAATGTACAGGTGCTTTACGATGACCTAATATTTGCATCACAGCTTTACCTTCCTGAACTAACAGTACGGTATCACCAATTCCTGCATCAACAAAATCTAACGCAACAACATCCTTCTTACCAATGTAATTATTTTCTAAATCAATTGGGTGTACAATCAAAAGTTTGTGTCCTTTTAAATTGGAGTTCTTCTGCGTGGAAACAATGTTTCCTTTAACTTTTGCCAGAACCAATATTATCTTCCTGAGAAATATCTTTCTTAGTTCTCTGTTTATAAAGTATAGATGCCGGGAATACTAACATATATCCAATAATCAGCAGAATGGGTGTAACAACAAGGGCAGGAGTACTGTTCCATGGACCAATGGACATAAGGTAGAAACCTAAAATTATAACAGCAAAACCAAGAAAAAGAAAATAATAATTTTGTTTCGCCCAATAAATACTGAAAGGTGAAACAGGTGTTACAGTTTTTTTCGTTTTACGAAAACTTTTCTTTATAACTTTCTTTGCCATTACATCTCCAGATATAATAAAAAATAAAAGCCCAGCGATGGGGTACCACTGGGCCTGACTCTTTTACTTCAAAGGGCAGGGGAGAACCCTTTGAAAGAGTCAAAAGAAATATAAAATATTAAGTGCTTATTGTCAAGCAAATTATTTGCTAATTTGATAAACGATTTTTCTGATAGTGTCGAACTGCAAATAAGGATAATCTTCCCTGATAGTATCAATTGCATCGCCGGCACTAACCTTTGTTGCTCTTAACAGTTTGAACCTCTTGCGAATCTGGTAATCTCTAACTGCTTTTTCATCAATTAATCCGTGAGAATCCAACAGATCGTAAATCTCGTCACTTATTAGATCGGAGAGTGGGTTATCGATTTTCGCTATTACTTCCTTCATTTTCCGTTTCCTTAATTAGTTAATGGATGTCTGCTCCTGTTAATGAGTATCAATGTATATTAAGTAAACACCTCCGTATTAGTATTTAGTTTAATCAAAAAAATAACCGACCAGAGAATAACCCTAAATCGGCGTTAATTTGCTACTCTGGTAATAAATTAAAAAATTTTGTTTTTATTACAGTAACAAATCGGCTATAAAATAGTACCTTTCTTAATTAAATCTAGTACAAAAATAAAAAATATTGGATTAAAGTCAAACAATATATTCAGTTTTAAGGTTTAGATGTACAAGGTCACAAAAAGTTCCCTGAAATTAGAATATACTTTTGAAAGAAAAAATTATTTTTATTGAACTAAAATTGAGTTGCAGAGAGAAGTGATTGTTTGTTAAATTAGTATTTTTAATCATTATTAATTCATAATATCACGAAAAATGGAACAAGATAAAAAGACACTTAAATTTATAGATTATATAATCCTCATTGTTAAGTGGAAGCACATAGTTTTTCCAATTCTGTTTGTAACTATGGTTTTTACATATTTAGTGATATATTTTTTCGTGAAGGAGGAATTTGAAGCGGATAGCCTTATTATTCCATCACAGGAAGAATCTATGGCTGGAATTGCAGGGTTGCTTAGTGGGTTGCAAGGACTTCCCGTTGACATTGGTGGACCAGTGGGGACAACTGAGTATAGTGTTTATAGTACAATTATTTATAGCAGAACATTTCTTGAGGACATAATTGAGAATTTTAATCTCATTGATGAATACGAAATAAGTAGATCGTTAATTGATTATAAGGAATTGGCCATTCGACAATTATCTAATTTTATCAGTTTAGATATTAATGAAAATTATTCCTATGTTATTTCAGTCAGAGCATACACACCTGAAAAAGCGGCGGAAATGACTAATTACGTGGTTAGTAAATTAAATGACAAAATAATTCAACTTAAAATTCAAAAATCCAGTGATAACAGGAAATTTCTTGAAGAAAGATTAAATGAAATAAAAACTATACTCACTAGAGCTGAGGATTCTCTAAAGTATTATCAAGAAGAAACAGGATTATTTGAAGCAGAACATCAAGTCAAAGAAATATTGACAGTTTATTCACAACTTGAAACTGAATTAATTACTAAGCAAATTGAAAAAGATATAGTAATGAAAATTAATCCATCTTCTCCACAATTTGAAGCTCTGAATATCCAGGTAGTGGAATATGAGAGAAAATTAAATGAAATAAAAAAGAAGGGAATGCCTGAAAGTCCATTGATACCATATTCCAAAATACCTGAAACAGCAATAAATTATTACCGAATACTAAGAGATATAGAAATTAATAATGAAATATTAAAATTTGTTTTACCACTTTATGAACAAGCTAGATTTGAGGAGCAAAAAGATATTCCTGTTTTACAGGTTGTAGACCTCGCTGTTCCACCACCCAAAAAAAGTTATCCACCACGTACGATTTTGACGCTTTCAATTACATTTTTTGTGTTTTTAATGGTTTTCTCAATAATTCTGGTTAAAGAAAACGATAACTGGAAAAATGAGCCGAAATATCTCTATATTAAACAAAACTTGTTTAGATGGAAAGCCCGAATTTAACCTTACTTGATTATTTAGTTTTATTCACTAATAATGATTTTTATCTGAATAAAGGAACATAATTAAGTATCATAGCCTTGAAAAACTGAAATAACCAAAGGAATATATGTTTAATTGGCAGAGTAAGCATAATAAAGCGTACTATTGAATTTTAAAATGAAACCTAATATAGCAATCTATTTGCAGCACTATCTTTCCCCATCAATGACTTTTATTTACAGACAAATCTTAGGGGTTCGAAACGTAGTTAATCCTCTTGTTTTTGCGTCTCATAAGGTTGAAAATATGAATCTTTTTCCCTTTGAAAAAATTTATTTTAAACAAAGGAATCTATTAAAAGTTAAAACCAGTAGCTTGTTTACCAAAATTTATGGACAGCATAAACTACTCGCTCGAAAACCAAAAATTTCTTACAATCAAAAGAAGTATTTCGTAAAAAAAATGTCTAATGATGACATCAAAATTATACATGCACACTTCGGTCCCTCTGGAATTGAGATATTGCCAGTTGCCAAGCATTTAAATATTCCCTTGATTGTTAGTTTTCATGGTTATGATGGATCGATTCTTCTCAAATTTGAAGATTATAAGAAAAAACTAAAAAGACTGTTTGAATATTCCTATGTCATTGTACCATCTCATTATATGTTAGAAGAACTGAATGAAAAAATTGGAAATTTAAATAATTGCTCAATCGTAAATTATGGTATACCATTAGATGACTTTAGATACGTTGAAAGAACTTCAGTGAAAAAAAAAGTTGACAGTGGTGAAACATTGACATTTTTACAGGTATCAAATTTTGTTGAGAAAAAAGGACATTTTTATACCGTATCTGCATTTAAGGAGTTATTAAATATTTACTCCAATGCACAATTAATATTAGCAGGAGAAGGATATCTAAAAGGGGAAATTCAAGAATTAGTAAATAATTTAGGCTTAACAAAGAAAGTTATTTTCCCGGGCGCAGTCAATCATAATCAAGTCAGTATTTTTATGAGCAAAGCTGATCTTTTCTTGCATCATAGTATAACAAGTTCACAAGGGGATAAGGAAGGTATACCAAATGTTATCATGGAAGCTATGGCTACAGGATTACCCTGCATAAGTACAAAACACGCCGGAATTAGAGAATTAATTAAGGACGAAGTAAATGGGCTCCTTGTTGCAGAAAGGGACATTAATGGCTATGTACGAAAAATGAAAGAATTATTGGAAAAGGAAAATGATTTTAGTTCTCAGGCAAGAAAAACGATTGAAAATGATTTTAATTTGGAGATTCAGGTGAAAAAATTAAAAAAAATATACTCTGGTTTAATTAATAGTAAATATTCTTAATACCTATAATAATCTAATTTATGAGTATAGCAAAGGATGCGGTAAAAGGAGTCAAGTGGGTATCTGTTTCACAATTGGGCAGACAGATTATTCAATATACTACTACTATTATTCTGATTGCTTTATTAACTCCGTCCGATTTCGGGCTAATGGCCATGGCAATAGTTATTATTGGTTTTCTTGAGATATTTAAAGACTTGGGAACAGCAGCTGCAATTATTCAAAATCAGAATTTGTCAGAAGAATCTCTATCTTCAATTTTTTGGGTTAATGTTGGGTTTGGGTCACTTGTAGCTATTTTAGTGTTTTTAACAGCACCATTGGGAGCAGAGTTTTTTAATAATTATAAAGTCGAAAATATTCTAAAAGTACTTTCAATCTCGTTTATCTTCTCCTCCTTTAGTATTGTGCATAAAAAATTACTGGAAAAGGAGTTGAAGTTTGATTTACTTGCTAAAATAGAACTGATTGGAGTCACAATTGGTGCAGTTGTTGGTATTACATTGGCACTACTAGAGTTTGGAGTATGGAGTTTAGTTTTCCAAAGTCTTTCAATTGCAGTTTTTACAACAAGCTTGTTGTGGATTACAAACAGTTGGAAACCAAAATTCTATTTCTCTTATCTAAAAATAAAACCGATAATTAGTTATAGTCTTAATCTATTGGGTTACAATGTTTTTAATTATTTTGTAAGAAACGCTGACTATTTAATAATCGGTAAATATTTGGGAGAAAGAGAACTTGGGCATTATTATTTAGCATATAAAATTATGCTCTATCCTTTACAAAATATCTCATTAGTAGTGTCGAGAGTTTTATTTCCAATTTATTCAAAAATACAGAATGATAATGAAAGGTTTAGGAAAATTTATACCAAAGTAGCAAACGCAATTTCATTTTTAACATTTCCTTTAATGATTAGTGTATTTGCATTAAGCGATTTATTTACTGTTACATTTTTTATTGATAAATGGGATACTGCTTTAATAGCGTTGTTACTAATGATACTTGCACCTGTTGGATTAATTCAATCGATTGCAACAACAACCGGTTCAATATATCAAGCTAAGGGTAAAACCGATTGGATGTTTCGATGGGGTGTAATCAGCGGAGTAATTTATATATCCGGTTTCATAATTGGGCTAAATTGGGGTGTGATTGGTATGGCGGTAAGTTATTTAATATCGTCCATAATCTTGTTATACCCTGTTTTTGCAATACCATTTAAGCTAATTGAACTTAAATTCATAAATTTCACTAAGGTTTTTACTAATGTTTTTTCTTTTAGTTTAATTATGGGCATAATAGTAATATTTGTGAAAGAATTTTTGATTATAGACTTCAATAGTACAACACAATTACTAGTATTAGCGGTTTTAGGATTTATTATTTACATTTTATTAAATATACTCTTTAATAAGAACGAAGTCTATGAAATAAAAAAACTTTTAATGGATAGTAAAAATGATTATACCTGAATCTATTATAAGTAAAAATGGTGTTGTTAATTGGGTAATTGTTTTACATTATGTATTAGTAAGTTATTTGATTCTCCTCCCCATCAGTTTTTTGTTTTTGACAAAATATGCTTTTATATCAACATTTTCTCTGCCCATATTGCCAATATTGGTTATTTCTTTTATAAATAAAATACAACAAGTAATTCTAATATTCATTTCCCTGTTACCTATTATTCAGCACAACAGCTATAGGGGTGTTGCTATTGGTGATTTTTTTATAAATGTACATATGGTCTTTCTTTTAGTAATAATATTACTCGTATTGAATAATTACTTATATACATATAGCTATAAAGATAAAGACTCTCCTACATTAATTGATAAACTGATATTACTATTGGCTATAGTATCAATCTTATCATTAATCTTTGCTAACTCTTTAGATGTAAATCATACAAAAAGATGGTTATTATTTTATACCGGAATTTTTGAAACTGTTTCTTTCTTCTATGTGATCTTATTCTACCTTAAAAAAGATAAAAACTATTCTGAAAAAGTAATAATGGCTATTCTATTAAGTACATTTTCATCTTTAATTATTGCGATAATTGAATTTAGAGAAGTTGGTTTTAGTTTAGTAAATATATTCCTGGCAAGAATGCATATAGGTTTCGGTTATCACAATATGAATCTATATGGAATTAACTCAGCAATTTTGATCCCTATCTCTTTTTATGCTCTTCTATCACCACGGTTCAAGAGATTTAAAAAACTTACAACTATTATATTAATAATTAATATTGTCCTTGCAGTGCTTACACTCAATAGAGGAACATTTCTCATTTTAGGAGTTCAACTATTCCTTTTGTCATTTATTAAAGAAACGAGGAAAATTGTTTTTGGAATTATTGTTGTAGGGATTGCTGGCGCACTACAGTTTAGTAATCTATTGTTATTGTACTTGCAGCGTTTTATTGGTGACTCAGGTGGGAGCCAATTGATGGATATGGTAGATAAAAGTGCCCAGTACAGAATTGATGCCTGGAATACAGCACTAAAACTTTTATGGATATACCCATTCGGATTAGGTGCGGGTGGGTTTCAATATGGGTGGGAAAAATATGGAACTGATCCAACATTTTATTTGGGTACTCCGCATCAACTTTTTTTATCAATAGGCGTTGATTATGGAGTACTTGCGATGATAGTTTTTATTATTTTTATTATCACTAGTATTTTATATTCTAATAAATTAAGCAAATTTGGGAATACTGATTCATCATATCAGCAAAAATTCATAACAATTTCTTTAATTAGTTATGTAGCATATGGAATGATTACTGTAGGCGAACTTAGCCATTTATCCGGCTTTAAGTACCCTAATAATGGTTACACATTAGTGCTGTTAAGTTTGATCGCAATAACTTCGTACAACTATTCAAAAATGAAATCATTCTCAACCAAATAATTTAATTCGAATTAACATCAAAATTTTTTTAATTGAAATCAATAATTTTTTTATCAGATAGCAATTTAGATAATCCAATCCTTCATAAACAAGGACTCCCCTTGTTAATTCATTTATCTAAAATGGGATATAAAGTTTTTTTTGTTTTTTTTATTAGAAACAATGAGAAAATTTCAGCATTTTCTAAGCATACGATTTCCAGTTATTCTCAATCAATACATTTTATTGAAATAAAGTTAAATTCTATAAAGATCATACCTACCTGGGCACTATATTATTTTCTTGGGTTCATGTCACTGAGAAAAATTATTAGTGAAAACCGAATAAAAATTTTACACGCCAGAAGTTTATTGCCCGCTACTCTAAGTTATTTGTTGAAAATATTCAATTATAAAAAAATAAAAGTTATTTATGATAATAGAGGTGTATACATTGATGAGATGATTGAAATAGACAAATGGAAAAAAAATGGGATAAAAGAAAAAATTTTCCGTCAAATTGAATATCAAGTGGAAAGATATTGCGATAAGATTGTTGTTGTATCGAACTATTTTAAAACTTACCTTTTGAAAAAACATAAAAAAGATATCACATTTAAAATTGATGTGATATCAAATAGAACATTGATAGATATGAATATTGATCTCACTCAGAAGTATAGTAATAAAACAGTATTAGTGTATTCGGGTTCATGTGCTATTTGGCAAAATTCGTTTGAGCTTAAAAAGCTATTTACTCAAGCATTAAATATTTTTGATGACGTTATATTCAAAATTATTTCGTACGAGCCAGATAAGTTTCAAAATTTATTTTCTGCTGATAGTGCGTTATTAGACAAAATAAATATTGATTCTGTTGAACCACAAAAGGTTAAAGATGAATTAAGAAAATGTAATTGCGGCATTTTATTGAGGGAAAATAATTTAATAAACAATGTTTCTTCACCACTTAAATTTGCTGAGTATCTTGCTGCGGGATTACCGGTTCTACTAAGTGAAGGCATTGGTGACACAGAAAGTATTATAAACGAGTATAATGTTGGTGTAGTAATTAAAAACAATAATTATATAGTGGCCTTGAAAGAACTGAAACAGTTATTAAATGATAAGGATTTATATCATCGCTGCCTGAGAATTGCTGATAAAGAATTTAATATTGATTTTTCGTTCAAGCAATATCAAGAAATTTATGACGAGCTTTAATCAAATTGATGATGTTGCTGGTATAGTTGTTCTATATGAACCAACAAGTGAAATCTTTCATAATATTCAATCATATATCACGCAAGTTAAGAGGTTATTTGTTGTTGATAATTCTGAAAATCCTGATAAATTAATAATTGAAAAGATTAAAAAGCTAAACAGTGCTGAATACATTTGTTTAAAAGAGAATATTGGAATTGCTGCTGCTCTAAACATTGGAGCTGAACACGCTATTGGAGGAGGGTATCGGTACTTACTAACTATGGATCAAGATAGTGAAGCCACATCTAACTTTGTTGAAAAATTAATCGAAATTCATCATAATTATAAATCAGTAGGAATAGCTGCACCTTATCCACTGAACCGGATTCATAAAATTTTGCCACCAGATAATTCAATTCATCAAATTAATAAAGTTATTACTTCCGGGGCTCTGTTAAATTTGAGAGCCTATATTGAAGTTGGACCATTTATGGAAGAATTGTTCATTGACTATGTTGATTTTGAATATTGCTTTAGATTGCAAATGAACAATTATTCAATATATATTAATAATGATGCTATTATCTATCATAGTGTCGGAAACTTAATTAAATGGAAATTAATTAGATTTAGATTTTATTCTACGAATCATTCTCCCTTAAGACTATACTATAGAACCAGAAATAGATTCCGTCTCAGATTTCTTTACAAAAAATACTACCCGAGTTTTTTCAGATCGGATATGATAAATTTATTAAAGGAATTATTGAAAGTAATTTTGGTTGAATCAAACAAAATGGAGAAGCTGAAAATGACTGGACTTGGCTATTTACATTATAAACAAAATAAATTTGGTCCACTGAAGGACATGAGAAAATATAAAGATGATTAAAGTTTCGGTTGTTATTGTAAATTATAATTCATGTGATCTGTTAAATCAGTGTATTGATTCCTTAATTAAGTTTACTAAGGATGTTAGTTACGAAATTATTGTGGTCGATAATAACTCAACTGATGGTGATGTTGAAGAAATAATTAATAAATTTGAAAATATAAAGCTAATTAGAAATGAAAAGAATGAAGGTTTTGCAAAAGCAAATAATAAAGGTGCTGCAATATGCAAAGGGAAATACTTACTCTTTTTAAATAATGATATTATCTTTGTTGAAAACACACTGCAAATATTATTACAATACCTCAGGGAACAAAAAAACAGAATACTTATAGCACCCAAATTATTGAATAAAGACGGAAGTGTTCAGCATTCTGTATACAGCTTTCAAACGCTATGGTTATCATTTACGACGTATTTCTTTTTGTACAGTATATTCCCCAGGTCAAAATACTTTAACAGGTATTTTCTGATGAATAGAGGAATAAATGAAATTACCGAAGTAGAGACTGTTACAGGAGCTTTTATGCTTTTTTACAGAGAAGATATTTTAGCTCTGAAAGGTTTTGATGAGGATTATTTCTTTTACGGTGAGGATAACGATCTGTGTAAAAGATTCAGGGATAGCGGAGGTAGAATAATATATTATCCCGAAACAAAAATTATTCATCTAAAAGGAGGTACTTCAAAAACCGATTGGTTTCATCAAAAGCATCGCACTCTTTCTGTGTTAAATTTATTTAAAAAGCATTACTCGTTTCCTAAAAGAGTTTTAGCCTATATACTTTTTTTTACCGGCAATCTTCTAAGGGGAATATTACTGTTAATTGCTTCGTTGATTAAATTTAATACACGATATTTCCGCGAAGCTCTGTTAAAATTCAGAACATTATTATTAATTACGAAACTTGCTAAACAGGTTAAATAATAAATTATGAAATTCACTTTTTTAATTTCTTCCACAATTCATGTCAGATTTATAAAAAGAGTAGAGATTATTAATAAACTGATCGATCAAATTCAGGTATACGCATTCGAAAGGAAAGGCTCGTATCCTGGAAAGAAAATTGATTTCAGGATGAATACACTGGGTGAAATCACTCATGTGTCGTATTTAAAGCGTTTTGTTCTCATAGTAAAATCAATAAATAAAATTAGAAGTACGGTAAGGAAAACAGATGTAGTTTATACTTTCGGATTAGACATGCTTTTCCTTGGCTGGATCTCGAAACAATTAAGTTTTAGAAAAAATGTACAGCTTGTATATGAAGTTGGTGATATCCGGGAAATTCTGATCGGGAAAACACCGATCAATAATCTCGCTCGGTTCTTTGAAAAATTTCTTCTCAGATATGTTTCCGTACTTGTCATAACCTCCAAAGCTTTTTATACAGAGTATTTCAAGAAGGTACAGAACACAAAATCATTAAGATATCATGTGGTTGAAAATAAACTTGATACTGATATTATGTCTGTTGCACGTTCGCAGGAAATAGCAGGAAAAGACAATAAAGAATTTACAATTGGATATTTCGGTGTATTACGATGCGCGCGAACTCTCGAAATACTTAAGATGTTGGCTGAAAAGGGTAAAGGTAAAATTAAAATATATCTCAGGGGACTCCGGGGAATAAAAACGCAAATAGAGTATGACCAACTTGTTAATACTGAGGGAGTTGTTAACGAAGGTCCCTACGTAGTTCCCGATGATTTATCTGAAATGTATAATTCGGTTGATATGGTATGGGCGTGTTATCCTTATCAGGGTAAGGAAACTGGTAACTGGTGCTGGGCTAAAACCGTTAGGTTTTATGAATCATGCTATTTTAAGAAACCTGTATTTGTACAAACCGGAACTGAAGATTGTAAAACCGTCGAGCAATACGGCATAGGTATTTGTCTTGATCTGGATAATATTGAGAAAACAGTTGAGTGTATTTTGTCACTGTCAGATGCTGAAATTTCGGAGTGGGAAAAAAATATAAATGAATTACCGGAACATATGTACATGTATTCAGATGAACACGAGAAATTGATTACATTACTGAAGAAATTAAAGTGAAGTATTTGGAAATAATTATCAGATTAATTATTACAGCTAATTTATTTATTAGAACATGCAAAAATTAAAACTGCTGTTAAATACACTCAGTATGCTTTCGTTAAACCAGATATTTTTCCTCGGGTCCAATAAAATTATTAAAAGCAAGCTGAAACCAATCCTGGTAGTATTAAATAAAACACTTAATCGACTTAATAATTTTATAGCATTCAAAACGATAAGTGAAAAGCTGAACAATGTAATTGGATCAGATAGTATTTGGCGGGCAGGTATAGAACAATCACAAAACCATTACCAGTACTATAACGAATTAAAAGCGAATATTATTGATTATACAAATACCGGTGATATCTGCGTTATTGCAAATTATTGGAATACTGCTGCAGATGATGTTGAGGTAAACTATAATTACCAGCGTTTTTATCTGTTTAAAGAAGTTTTCGATGAACTGGATATACATGATGATATAAAAATTCGATTAATGAAAGAGTGGATTACTAAAAGTAATAATTTGCACCTGGCATGGACCGGATTCAATTGTGCTATTCGACTCATGAACTGGCTCAAAATCATAAATGAAATTAAATCCGAGAATATGCCGGAGGATTCGTGGAGCATAATTCAGCAATCCATGTATCTCCAGCATCGTTTCAACTTGTCCAATATTGAGCATCATATTCCCGGTAACCATGTACTTTATCAATACTACTCTGCATGGTTAGTTACGGAAATATTCTCAGACTGGAAAACGAAAATCGACAGCAAACGTTCTTTGCAAAAACTGCTCAGTGAAATTGCTGTTGAGTTCCTGGATTCAGGTTTACATTTCGAGTTGAGCACTCATTATCATCTCCAGATATCACTGGTTGGCTTGTATCTTATCGGACACCTGCAAAATCTGAACAGGGAAGTACCTGGTAGATTAATTAGTACTATGAATAAGGCAGCAGCTGTCATAGATAACTTTTTGATTGGTAATTACTATCCATTAATTGGTGACGGGTGCTACAATTTCCTACACGAAAAATACGATGAAGATTTACAGAATTTCTATGATTTACGTGGCAAATACCTGTCTGCAGAAAATGGAGATACGATAACAAACTATGATAATCAATACATTCTAATGAAGGATAAGAATTTTCACATAATTTTTGATGTTGGCGAGATTGGACTAAAGCAAAATCCCGGGCATGGTCATGCTGATCTGTTGAGTATCGTTTTAGGGTATAACAAAATTCCTATTTTTATTGACCCGGGTACTTTCCAGTATAATATTAAGGAAGAAAGTCTAAATCTTAAAAGAACATCATATCATAACACAGTTGCAATAAATGGAAAAGACCAGGCAAAGCTGTGGGGATTTTTCAGGTGGGCTTTTTTACCTAAGGATATTCTTTCAAAATACAATATTAATGATGATGGCACTATGTATTTTGAAGGTGAATTTGTCGGGTACAGACATTTGGGGGGAATCAAGCATAAACGCTTTATAAAAATTGAAGATGATAGTGTTATTATTAAAGATGTTTTAAATGGAACTTTAGGTAAAAGTATTCAAATTAATTTTGTTCTTCATCCGGCCATTAGTGTTGAAAAGCAGGATAACAGCATAATATTAAGTACAGGTATATATAAATTTGAATTGAGCAGCAATACTAAAAATATAATTCCAACTGTTCAGGATATTATGATATATGTTAGTTATAATGAACCGACATCGTCAAACAAAATAATCTTTGAAAAAAAGAAGATCGTGGCTGATGAATTTCGATCCGAAGTTATTCTAAAACCAATTAGTTAGTATGAGTTTACGAATTCTGCTCTATCTGTAAATAGTTAATCTGTCATAATTTGAACGGAATCTCAATCCAGCAACAAAACTAATAGAAATGTTTTAGAAGCAGGTTTTAATAAATATATTAATTTTCTGAAAACAATAATCAGAGTTTTTGGTCTTGATATATGAGAAAACGTTTTGTATTATTTGATGAATACTATAACTTAATCGCAAATGCTGATTGCCTGCTGGCTTTAACTAATGAAGATGATTCTCTACAAGCTGGTGCATTCGAAGCTCTCGCAGTTGAGACCCCCATGGTTATTAGTGATACCAATGCGCTACTAAAATATTTTTTATCCTCTGCTGTTTATTCATCTCACATTCCGCCCGAAATTAAATCCAATATTCTTTATGCGGTGGAAAACAATGAATATTTTAGAAATGAAATCCGGAAGATTTAAATGCAAAGAAACAAAGAATTTGAACAAAATGTTAAAAACCTAGTTGAGAAATATTAGGTTGTCGGAAAAAATAATTCGTTTATACTCTTCATTTGTTTTTTTTGTAATTTTAATTCAATTCTTGAATAAATTATTAAATTTTTAATTAATGCGAATTCTAGTTTACACTCATTTTTTTTATCCCGAAGCTGGTGCAGGGTCGATACGGATGCAATACTTTGTCGAAACACTTCGTAACTGTAAAAACGAAATTAGAATTATTTCCCCCCGTCCAAACTATCCTAGTAGTAAACCATATCCTGGACACGAAAAATTTTATCAAAAAAATGAATCCGCTGGAATTCATTACTTGCCCATTTATATACCCAAAAATCATTCTCTCATAAAACGGGGATTGTCTTATCTCTCTTACTTCATCTCATCATTTATTTTTACTTCACTTTGGAGATTTAATCCCGAATTAGTTATTACTTCTTCTCCCCCCATTTCTACGGCTCTTGCCGCTGCTTGCTTCAGTAGGCTGAATAGGAAAAAAATGATTTTGGATTTGCGGGATATTTGGCCGGATATTGGGATTCAGCTAGGCTTATTAAATCGAAATTTTTCAATCCAGGCCCTAAAAAAAATTGAAAAATTCATATTGAATTCCGCCGAATCAATAATTCTTACCGCAGAAGGAGATAAAACCAACCTAGTAAAAAAGGGTGTTTCACAAGATTCTATTTCAATTATTTTCAATGGTGCTGATACTGATTTGTTTAAGCCATTAGAAGAAAGTGAAATTAATAAAATAAGGATAGAACATGAAATTCCGCTTGATAAAAAAGTATTGATATATTTTGGCTCTTATAATTACGGAATGAATGATCTTGATATATTAAGTGAAGCCCTTGTAAAATTGAAAAAATACAATAATGAGTTTTATTTTATTGCTGCGGGTGATGGCGATAATAGAGAATCATTCATATCAAAAATATCACAATCCGTAAATTATAAATATATGGGCGCTATAAATA
>JBATTD010000186.1:0-3946 GCA_049670345.1 Ignavibacteriaceae bacterium | reverse complement strand
CTTGCTAATAAGTGGTTGGAGGAAAAACCGGACAAGTTTGAAATAATTTATGATAATGAAATTGAAAGTATTCCATCAGATAAAGCTGTATGGGTTTTCGGTTGGAATAACGAATTCAAAACTCTTATTCAAAATGGAGTGACGGATTACAATACTCAGTTAAATAATAACTCTGCAGATATTAATAAAAAATCATTAGCTAAAGAAAATAACAGTTTTATTATTTCCGTACGTAATCCCAATAATCCCGAGGAAGTTGTGGTGTGGTTAACAATCGGAAACAAAGAGGCCGTTTCCGGGTTGGTTCGAAAATTACCTCACTATGGTAAGTACAGCTATCTTGTTTTTGAAGGCTATGAACCAACTAACATTGAAAAAGGACAGTGGGCAGTTGTTAACTCGCCTTTAAGCAAACTGCTTGTAACTGATGAAGAGATTGTTCTTGCAAAAATTCCAAACCGTGAACCGCTGGCTAAACTCCAGCCGGTATTCTCAGCAGAAAAAATGTTGGAGCATGTAAATTTTCTTGCTTCGGATGAATTAAATGGGAGGGGATTGGGAACAGAAGAATTAGACAAAGCAGCACAATATATCGCAGATCAATTTACGGCTGCGGGACTGCAGCCGGCTGGCGATGATGGAACATTTTTCCAGCAATGGACTGAAAAAGTTGGAAAGGAAGGAAAGCAATTTTCTTTTAAAAATGTAATTGGAATTATTCCAGGTACCGATGAAAAGCTTGCCGGGCAATCAGTTGTCCTGTCCGCTCACTACGATCATCTGGGGCTTGGCTGGCCCGATGTACGAAAAGGCAATGAGGGTAAAATGCACTACGGTGCGGATGATAATGCAAGCGGTGTTGCGGTTATGATTGAATTAGCAAAACTTATGGGTGAATCGGAAAAACCAAAAAGAACTATAGTCTTTGTTGCATATACAGGAGAAGAAGCGGGATTGATTGGCAGCAGGTATTATGTAAAAAATTATACAACATTTCCTGCAGATAAAGTGATTGCAAATTTAAACCTCGATACAGTCGGTAGATTATTCGGAAAGAAACTTTTGATACTCAACGGCGGCAGTGCCAAAGAATGGAAATTTATATTTATGGGAACTGATTATGTTACCGGTATTCCAACATCAATGGTTACACAGCAATTGGATGCGAGTGACCAGACTGCATTTATAGAAGCAGGTGTGCCTGCAGTTCAATTATTTTCCGGTCCTGAAGAAGATTATCACAAACCAACTGATACCTACGATAAAATTGATGGGGACGGAATGGTAAAAGTGGCAGCAGTTACAAAAGAGGTTATACAATACCTTGCTGAGAGAGAAGAACCGTTAGAATTCACCGGGGAAACAAGAGGAGATAAATCACCGACAGATCAGAAAGATGAAACTCCAAAGAAAGAAAGAAAAGTTAGCACCGGCACTATGCCCGACTTCCAGTTTACCGGTGAAGGTGTAAAAATTGGTGCTGTTATGGCAGACTCTCCTGCTGAAAAAAGCGGACTATTGCAGGGAGATGTAATTGTAAAATTTGATGATAAGCCTGTTAAAAGTTTGAAAGATTATTCTAACCTACTCAAAGAACATCAACCCGGAGATGTTGTTACTATTGAATATGTGAGAGATGGTGAGCATAAAACAGTTCAATTGGAGTTAGCGGAAAGATAATATTTTGAATTTGTAATTCTGAACCGTTCTGCTTGCGTGTGGGTTAAAAAATAATTAGCAAGTATGGCATTGTTGTCCCGCCTACGTTAAAACTTCGATGGGTAAGTTTGGGCGGGCCTTACTTCGCTGCGCTTCGAGGGGCAGGCGTGTGAAAGTAACATCATTATGCCTCGCTATAAAATATAAAATTTATTAAGGGTGACAAATTGAAAAAGAATAAGTTATTTTCACAAACTGTACTTTCAGTCCTGGCAGTATTAACAACTCTATTAACATTTGGCTGTTCATCCAATGACAAACAATTACAGGAAGCAAAAGAATTAAATATATGGCAGGTGCCAAACGCTGGAGAAGCAGCAGAAGCTTATTTCTCCCCGGATAGCAAAACGCTTATTTGCAACGCCAAAGGTGAGGGAGATTCTACGCATAGGGTTTATACCATCAATATTGATGGCAGCAATAAAAAACGAATAAATGACAAAGGACAAGATGCCTGTTCTTTTTTTCACCCGAACGGAAAACGAATTATCTGGACGTCAACCCGTGATAATCTGCACCTGCCAAAAGGCAATTACTCTATTCCAAAAAATTACCCACAAGGCGCAGAACTATTTACCTCAGACCTTGACGGTAACAACGTAATACGCTTGACTGACAATGAATATTACGACGCTGAGGTTGGCTATTCGCCGGATGGTTTAAAAATTTTATTCAGCCGACAAATAGATGGAGAAGTTGATCTGTGGGTGATGAACGAAGACGGTAGCAGCCAACATCAAATTACTTTTACTCCCGAATGGCAGGAAGGCGGAGCGTTTTATCTGCGTGATAATAAAACTATCATTTTTCGCGCGTGGAAGATAGAAGATGAGGCAGAAAGAGGTATGCCCATGACAATATTTACTATAAAGGATGATGGTTCGGATTTAAAACAAATTACCCATGAGGCCGGCACAAACTGGGCACCTTTTCCAGCACCGGATGATAAGCACTTTGTGTTTATCAAAGTTCTGCCACCTCATAATTACGAAATCTTTTTAATGAATATGGAAACTGGAGAACAAACACGTTTGACCTATAACAATGCTTTTGACGGATTTCCGGTAATTTCACCAGATGGCAAGCTAATGACATTTTCATCTAACCGGGACGCTGTTTCCGGAGACAGAGCGTTGACTCTGTATTTAATGGATATATCTTCTCTCAATTTGGGCGTTAAAAACTAGCAGCATTCTTTGCTTTTACGACAAGTTATTTCAATTTTGAATTGACAATATGTAGACCCCTTTCTGTTGACTACAATACTGGCTGGGGAATGCCTGCCTGCCTGCCGTAGGTAGGTTCCGATTTAGGTGAGTAGGAATTGGCTGGAGATGAATAATTAAACTAATTAGTGCAAAATATGGTATTAATACCTGGCGTGATATGCTGTAAACTACCAGGAATATATTTATGCAGACTACAGTTTTAAAATATTTGTAATTTGAAGAGTATTGAAACAAATTGGAATGTATATGCCTGCCTGCCGGCAGGCAGGTGCAGCCGCACGCATATATACGTTCTTTAAGTAGTAATTTCGTGCAGTATAAGTATTAGTTATACGCAATAAAAATAGGATTAATTTATGAAAGCAATTTATTTATTGTTCATTTGCATCATTTACTATTCCGATTCATTCTCACAAATGTATTCAGTGCAATTAATTAATAAAGATAATGGAGAGCGGATTCCATATGCAAACATTGGAATTGTGAATAAGAATATTGGAACTGTATCCAATACCAAAGGAGAATTCAATATTGAATTAAGTAGTAAATACGATAATGATACATTATACATATCGTGCATTGGATACGAAAGAAAAGCGTATTCAATTTCTAAGTTTAAAAATTCGTTTAGAAATATTGATCAATGTATAGTTGAATTACAACCGAAAATTTATGTATTAGATGAAATAGTTGTTAAACCGACTAATATGAGAATATATACCTTGGGAAATTTCTGCGAAGCAAATTCAGCTTATGGTAATGCTTTTTATTCAAAGGAACTCGGGACTGAGATTGGTGTATTAGTAAATCTCCCCGATAATAAGAATAATGCATATTTACAAAACTTTAGATTTTATGTGGGAAAATTTACTTTTGACAAATTTCCTGTCAGATTAAATGTCTATGATTTGAAAAATGGCAAACCTAATGAAAATATATTGACAGAACCAATTTTTATTGAAATAACTAGAACTGGCGAGTATATAATAGAATTGGAG
>JBATTD010000185.1:0-6445 GCA_049670345.1 Ignavibacteriaceae bacterium | reverse complement strand
ATAATATCCCTGCTTTGTTTATCTTAAAATAATGATAGAAATCATATCAATTAAATTTGCAGAGTAGAAATATTTAAATAAATTATAAGTGCAGATTATTAATAAATCTAAATTGTTATAAATATGGAGAGATTAAAATAGGCATTAGTTACATCGATTGGGGATTTGTAGTTTTTTATTTCATCATTGCTACTGTAATAGGGCTTTACTACAGAAAAAAAGCAAGCGGTAGTCTTTCTGATTATTTTACTTCCGGAAGGAATTTACCCTGGTGGCTTGCCGGAACAAGTATGGTTGCCACAACTTTTGCAGCGGATACTCCTCTTGCTGTAACAGAACTGGTTTCAACAAACGGTATTGCCGGTAACTGGCTATGGTGGAATATGGTATTGAGCGGATTGCTTACGGTATTCCTTTTTGCACGCCTCTGGAGAAGAGCTGAAGTAATTACAGATGTTGAATTTACTGAACTAAGATATTCAGGTAAACCCGCTGCAATACTCCGCGGTTTCCGTGCGCTTTATCTGGCAATTCCAATTAATCTAATAATACTTGGCTGGGTTACGCTTGCTTTTGTAAAAATTATAGAATTAGCAGTTGGTGTTGATACATGGATTGCAGTTACCATCTGTGTATTAATCACACTTTTGTACAGTGGTATGAGCGGACTTTGGGGAGTTGTTGTAACTGATTTTCTTCAATTCTTCATTGCAATGGCTGGCTCAATAGCTCTTGCATTTTTTGCTACGGATGCCGTTGGTGGAATTGATGGATTAAAGGAAGGATTAATTCGTGTTCACGGTGCAGATCATGGTATATTAAATTTTCTTCCTGAAATCGGATCTGTGTGGATGCCCGTTAGTGCTTTTCTCGTTTATCTTTCTGTAAACTGGTGGGCTGCCTGGTATCCGGGAGCAGAACCCGGCGGAGGTGGATATGTTGCCCAAAGAATGTTTGCCGCAAAAGATGAAAAAAATTCATTGCTTGCAACACTCTGGTTTAACATTGCTCATTACGCACTAAGACCCTGGCCGTGGATAGTTGTTGCCTTAGCAAGTATAGTTTTATATCCTGCAATCGAAGACAAACAAACAGGTTACATTCTTGTTATGCTTAATCATCTTCCGGTTGGTTTTAAGGGATTGATGCTTGCGGCTTTCGCAGCAGCTTATATGTCAACCGTTAGTACTCATCTTAATTGGGGCAGTTCATATATTGTAAACGATTTTTATAAGAGATTTATTAAACCAAATGCTTCTCAAAGACACTACGTGTTAATTGCCAGAATTACTACGGTTGGATTAGTTATTGCCGGTGCATTAGTAACTTCACAAATGAATACGATTGCAGGTGCATGGAAATTTCTCTTAGCACTCGGCGCTGGAACAGGCGCTGTTTACATTTTGCGATGGTTCTGGTGGAGGATAAATGCATGGACTGAAATTTCTGCCATGGTTGCGTCATTTGTTGTATCACTATTCCTACAATTTGCTGTTGGTATGGATACTTCTGATCCTAATGCTTTTGCACAGGTAATGCTTATAACGGTTTTAGTTAGTACGGTCGTTTGGTTATCCGTAACTTTTTTAACACAACCGGAAAGTGAAGAAACTCTTTTAAAATTTTATAAGAAGATCAGACCCGGCGGGAAATTATGGAAACCAATAGCAAAATTAGCTCCCGATGTTAAAGTGGATTATGGATTAGGATGGAATTTACTTGATTGGGCGGCTGGTATTACGCTTATCTATTCAGCGTTGTTCGGAGTTGGAAAAATAATTTTGGGCACATTGTTGGAAGGATTTGGTTTGTTGATATTAGCAGCGGCTGCTTTATTATTTATAAGCTGGGATTTGAATAGGCGCGGATGGAAAACCTGGAGTGAATAACAAAAAAAATATTGAGAGAAACCTTATGAAAATTGTAATACTTGACGGCTATACATTAAATCCCGCTGATATTAGCTGGTCTGGATTTGAAACGCTTGGGGATTTTGCCACTTATGATAGAACACCCCCTGATAAAATTATTGAACGCACTGAAAATGCAGAGATAATATTAACAAATAAAACGATTATTAATAAAGAAACAATACAGCAATTACCAAATTTAAAGTACATTGGTGTATTAGCAACCGGTTATAATATTGTTGATGTAAAGACAGCTAATGAAAAAAATATAATTGTTACCAATATTCCATCTTACGGAACGAGTTCTGTTGCACAAATGGTTTTTGCATTACTGCTGGAACTAACCCAGAATGTTGGGCATCACTCCAATTCTGTTAGAAGCGGAGGTTGGAGCGAATCTGAAGACTGGTGTTATTGGGAAAGACCTCTTATAGAACTTGATAGTTTAACAATGGGAATTATTGGATTTGGAAGAATTGGAAAAGCGACAGCTAAAATTGCAAATGCTTTTGGAATGAATGTAATAGCTAATGATACTGGAGAGACTAAATCAAATTCAGATTGGGTAAAGATTGTAGATCAGGAAACAATTTTCCGCGAAAGTGATGTAGTAAGTTTACACTGTCCTCTTACATCAGATAACAAACATTTTATTAATTCGGCAAAAATCAATTTGATGAAGCGGAGTGCATTTTTAATTAATACAAGCCGTGGATTGTTAATAAAAGAAGAAGACGTGGCTAATGCGCTGAATAGTGAAAGAATTGCAGGTGCCGGATTAGATGTGCTTTCAGAGGAACCACCGGGCAGCACAAACCCATTATTATCTGCAAAAAATTGTATCATCACTCCACATATAGCATGGGCTACAAAAGCCGCAAGGCAAAGATTAATGGATATTGCAGTTAGGAATTTAAAATCTTTTTTAAATGGCAAGCCCGTAAACGTAATTAATTAAGGCAGTTTTATGATTAAGAAAATTCTAAACTGCTGTATCAACTACCTGGCTATGCTTGAAAGGAAATTTAAAAAAATAATGATCATCATCTTCTTTAATAATTTTATCTTTTGTCAGCTCATATTTTTCAGTGATCGAATTGCCATCGCTTTTATAAGGAAGATATAATCCCTCCTCATAATAATATTTGGGAAGACGTATAATATTATGTTTGGCAAGGAATGCCATATCAATCAATATTTTTCTTGTGCGGTTGTGTGTTTCTACTCTGAGATAGTAGGTGCTCATAAAATTTAACCTTAATTATTTTTTGAAAATAAAGATAAATAATTTTGAACAAACTCTGAACAACGAATTTTTATATATTAATTTCAATTTGCAATTATTATATTTGAACAACTGAATTTTATTCATTATTGATGCTTATGAGAATTAAGACTCTTCTTATTATAATGGTGTTATTTACTTTTCATTTTTCTACAGCACAGGTAGAAAATGTGCCGCAAAACAATAGGGTGTATTCATTCTTAAAGGAAATGAAAGTAAAAAACATCCTTTCTTATATCAGCGAAGATGTACCCAATCTTTCCAGGTTTGAAGTAAGAGCTTTATTGGATACCATTCGCAAGTCATTTTCAAGGTTAAGCACAACTGAAAGAGATCTTTTATACTGGTTCGAAATTGAATACACTGATAGTTTGCTGGATGAAACAACAACAAGATTATTTACACCCGGTAAGAGTTTTGGCAGCACTCTGTCTGAAATTGGTTCAGATAAAGTAAAATACCTTTATGCTTACCAGGAGGAAAATGCAAATTTTTATGCTGAAGGATTAGGGCATTTTTATCATGGGCAGCAATTAAAACACGAAGTTGCAAATGCAAATCTTTATGATATTGGTTTCCGTTTAAGAGGTACGGTGTTTAAGCATCTTGGCTACTTTTTTTCAGTTATAAAGGGTGGCGCAAGCGGAAATAAGGATTTGATAGAAATCATAGAACCGAGAGTGCTTACAAATTTTAAATGGGTTGAAGATTCAGAAAATATTGGCAATTATGATTTTCACAATGCTTACCTGAAATATTATACGAACCCGGTGGATGGTATGAATCTGTCTGTTCAATTAGGAAGAGAACCGTTAACAGTTGGATATGGTTATGGCAGCAAGCTTGTGCTTTCCGGTGACAATCCCACGCTGGATTTTCTTCAATTCAAATTTGATTATGGTATTGTGCACTTCACATCAATACATGCTTCCACAGTTGGTCTCTTTGCTCCCGAACGAGATGACCGTTACACAAAATTTTGGGCATTCAACAGCTTGAAATTTTCGTTAAACGGTTTGTTCGATATCGGAATGGGAGAAGCTATTGTTTACTCCGGCAGAGGAATTGAACTTGCATATCTTTCGCCAATTCCATTCTATAAATTTATAGAGATGAACCTGCAGGATCGGGACAACGGGAATATCTATTTTGAATTGCAAACTGGATTTATCCCAAACCTTGAGCTACAAGGAACTTTTTTTCTTGATGAAAATATTTTATCGAATCTTGGAGAGCTCGACAATTTTACCAATAAAACCGCTTACCAGTTAGGTGCTTTCTGGTATGAAGCATTTACTATAAATAATTTATCCTGGATTTTGGAGTACACAAGAATTCGTCCCTATGTTTACTCGCATGCAAATATTAAAAATACTTATACTGCCTGGGGAACAAACTTAGGACATCGTATTGGTCCTAACTCCGACGAAATTTTTACAAGGTTTGCTTATAACGTATATAGTTGGATTGGTGCTTCCTTAGAGTATCGGCATCAGCGCAGCGGCGAAAATGTAATTGATGACGATGGCAATCTCGTTAAGAATGTCGGCGGTGATATATTTGTTAGTCACGAATCAAGAGAAAGTGATACGGCAATCTTTTTAGATGGTATAAGGATAAATTATGATGAGGTTCAGGTAGGAATAAGAATTGAACCTATACGCGATTTTATTTTTGATATTATTTATAATTACAGTATTCAAAATAATCTTTCAGAAGGCTACAAGAAAGATTTTAGTTACGGATTACTAAAATTCACTCTTGAATACTAAACTCAGAGTCTCTCAGAGTATTTATTTACCCTTAATTATAGTATTTCTCTAATTTGTATGCTAAAAATTCTGTTTTATTATGTTCCAAAACCATAACTTATTCCCATTTTGAAATTCAATTACACAAATTTTATAGTAAAAAAGAGTAATAATCGAATGGTATAGTTATTGAAAATTCATTCGCACATTATCGAGGGTAATAAATGCTAGAGCTAAACTTGGAAAGCTTTTTATCTCCTAATGAAGATAAAGAACTAAATCAATATAGGATACTTGCGCAGTTAAAAAACTATTCGGAACTTTTCCGTAAAAATAAGTTATATCCTTCCTTTTCTAAGCTAAATCAGATCAATAATCTGTTAGATTCGCTTTTGTCACAGCATCCAATTTTACCTGTTCCTGGTTCAGTTAAAAAAACTTTTAATGAAAAAAAAGCAGGGATCAACATTCTAAATGAATCCTGTGAAAATGAAAATACATCCGATACAACTGACATTGTCAAATGGGCAAAACCGCTTGTTGATAGGTTAATGGCAGAGGGTCAGGTAATACATGAGTTTGTCCATAGTAATATTCGTATTGAGGCAATTAAACCCGAACCCTCCTACAAAGATGAAGGATATTTGATTATACCCGATTATAACAATTTGCTTCTACTCTTAATTGAATATCAAAACTCATTTTTTGATTCAAATAACAAGCCTGTCAGGTCGTTAAAAACTAAATTAATAACACAAATCAGAATCAGGCATAACGAAACATCAATTGAAGAGTTGGGTTTAGATTTAATTGATAAGTATGGAAGTTTAGTTCATCCTGCTGTGTTTATTTGTAAAATTGATTTGGACCTTCCGTTTAGAGAAACATTATTTCCTGTTATTAAGAGCAAACTCCTCACCATTCTAACAAAATATTCAAGCAAGAGATATTATCTTTAATTGGATAATTTGTAAATGTGTAAAAACGAATATTCAAAAATGTAATTATTTAGTCTGAGCGATAGCATCTCTCCGAAGTATTTTCATCGAAATAAACGATAACCCTCGAATATTTTTTCTATTTTGCAATTTCCATTATATCTCTTATTTTGCAAAACATTTAAAGGATAGTGGAAAGTTAGATGAGTTTATCAAGGAGCTTTAAAACTTCAATGTCAGATATTGATTCACTCACTTCATTTGCTCATAACTAATTTTTCAGTAGCTCATTGGTGTTAAAAGGATAACTATGCTTTACCATTTAACGTTTCAGTTTAATAGAACCCCAAATGATAAACCAACCTTACATTTTTTGACTAACTACATCATTACATTGTTAGCCAGTATTACATAATAAACATTATTGAACTAACTAATCATCTTAACATTCTATTAACTTTCTATCGTAATCCAATAATGTTGCATTATGTAAACTCGGCACCTGCCTGCCGATGGCAGGCGTGACCTAAACAATTAATCCTACAACTTAGCAAGTCCATA
>JBATTD010000184.1:0-2061 GCA_049670345.1 Ignavibacteriaceae bacterium | reverse complement strand
CAGGTATATTACTCTTAGAATCAAGTAATAATCCCATGAGGTGGATATTTGTTTGGGATGAGAAAGAGCGGAAATTATGGATATTCGGAAATAGGATAGGGCATTGCGCAATTTGACAAGTTGCTCTTTTAATATTGGCTCAGAAAAAATTATATTCTATTATAAACTCATCCACTTGATCTAATCAGGACAACAACCATTGTTCATTAATGATATTGGCAATCCCGAGTATTACCAAGGTTAAATGCCTAAAGCAGATACAGCTTTATCCATTTCTTCCGCTCTAATATAAACTACATAACCAAAGCTGCCTTTTCCATCTGTAACTCCGCTTGAAGTGTAAACATTAACGTTTGCCTGGTAGAGTTTTTTGTGCAAACCAGTTAATGCACCAAGCTCATCATCCCCCTGTACCAGTAATGCCGGATGAGGTCCATCCAATGAAAAACCCGCATTACTAGCTGCATCGGTTAGTTTGACTGCATCTTCCGGGAAAAGAGTGAATTGAGTGCGCTCCGGTCCCATTGGTATTGCAGTGAATGCGAGAAGGTTCACCCCGATGCTTTCAAGCTGTTGAAGTAATTTATATGCTTCACCCGGTTGGTCATGAACAGAAGTGTAAAAGTACTCGGCTTTTAGTATTTTGATTGCCATAATCCCCTCCTAATATATTGGTTTTTAATTAGATCGATTAACTAATACTATAATTTAAACTGAAAATAATATGAATGCAATAGGGTGGTCTGGCTACTTCTTTCTAGAGTTTATACAAACCCAGGGAATTGTTAAGGAGAGTTCCCTCTTCGCTTCAGCTATCTTATTCAATTCGTTTTCAATTGCATCAAATATCATTTTATCATCATTTTGATTTAGGATATTTCTCCAGGATTCCATAAAAGCAAGTCTAATAAAAAAATGATTGAACATTGTACTTCCATTTAAAAACCTGAATGAAAATGAATCTTCAAATATCTCATTAATTTCAAATCCAGCATTTTCAATGAGCTCTTTCGTACTCGAAAGTGGTTTTCTTTTTGAGTGGATATGACTTTTCAACTTTTCGACCTCATCGATTTTATTGTTATCTATAAGCACTCTTTTGTAAACCTCATAAAATTCAATCATTGTTTCCGGCAGATTTACTGTTATAACAAGCTGAGCTCCGGATTTTGTTGTTCTCGATAATTCGGAAAAAACTTTTTCTTCATCATCAACATTATTGGTTCCGTTATTGGATATGATAAGATCGAAGTAATCATTCTCAAATGGCAACTGCTCTGCTTTACCTTCTATAATCTGGAGGTTTGTTATTCCCCATATTTTCATTTTTAACTTTGCTCTTTCAGTGGCTTTATTCCATGGATCTATTCCAAATACATTACAGGAATTTCCCAATCGTTGTGATAATTCAATTATGGGAAAGCCCATACCGCTTCCGATGTCCAGGACATTGAGATTTGGTTTCAGGTCTATTGCATCTAATAACTTTAAACCGAAGGGAGCTGACCATAATGGCAGATCATCAATCACTGAGACCAGGATTTCATCATTTAAATCGAATGTTGATTCAATAAGGCTCATATTTCAACAGTTTAGTTTTGAGAATAATTATTACATGCAACCTAAAACTAATCGCAAAAACTTTCAATTTGTATTACGTATATCTAAAAGATTAAATTTACTATTTAGTAATTAAAATAGATAGAACCTTATCGATGGCAAGAAAAAAGCTTAAACGAATGAGGGGGGTATACAAGCTTCCAAATGTTTTCAGTACAGAGAATGAAAATGTTGAAGAGTTGCTGAAGCTATACTTTGGTAATAGTAATACATATACATTAGAAATTGGATGCGGGCACGGAGAGTACTCGATTGAATTATCTAAAGTGTATCCTGAAAGAAACTTTATTGGGATTGATTATAAAGGTTCCCGTATTTATGCCGCTGCTGAAAAAGCGAATGAACTTAATTTGGAAAATGCTGCGTTTCTTATATGCGGTGCGGAGAAGCTATCGGATATATTTAGTAAGGAAAAAGTTGAAGAGATATTTATTCCTTTCC
>JBATTD010000183.1:0-2194 GCA_049670345.1 Ignavibacteriaceae bacterium | reverse complement strand
CGTTTGTTCCGCCTGATTAATATACGAACCATTCTGATCCACTACGGACATACTGAACGAATCGTCCAGGATAAACAAAGCAGTTGTTTTCGCAGCCGATGTTGTCCCACCTATACTAACACCTTCCAGAGTGGGTCTTGCAAATGCCGTAACAATTAAAAGAATTATTAATACACGTAAAGCAAGCAAAAGCCATTGTTTCAGTTTTACACGTCTAATTTTATTTTTCTGTAATTCCTTTAGGAACATCAAAGTGCTGAACTCAATCTTTTTAAGTTTTCTCAGGTTGAGCAGGTGAATTATAACAGGTATGGTTGCAGCAGCCAGCCCGATAAGTATTGCAGGATTTAAAAATGTCATTAACTAATAGTCTGAAATAAATTCTTTTTTTATAAAAGTGAACTAATGATTTACCAAAATAGTGATATCTTAATCAGAATTCTATATATCAATTTTTCAACTAATATTAATTTATCTTAATGTTTAATATCACAAGCAACAAGCTTTCTGCTGATAATACTTGTAACTTTTGAGAGGATACTATATTTTTGTGTTATAACAAATAAATTAGTTGGAGTAAAATGGGAACCGTACTAAAAAGAAGATTAAAACAATCACACTTTGAATCCACTGAGCAGGAAGCATTTTTAAATATACTTGTTTGCTCAAATCACATCAAATCACGCATTGAAGTAGTTTGTTTAAAGCAGGGCATCACTCATGCACAGTTCAATGTATTACGTATTCTTAATGGTAAATACCCCGAAGGTTATCCAAGAGGCGATATAATTAACAGGATGGTAGAACCAGCGCCCGATGTAACGAGACTAATTGACCGCTTAATAAAACAAGGGTTGGTGGTACGATTTACCTCAGACGAGGATAGGAGATTATCTCTTACGAAGATAACCAAAAAAGGCAGAAATGTATTGAAAAAAATTAAACCGAAGATAGAATCACTTTTTAAAATAGTTTCTGATAAACTTAATAAAACAGAGAGAAAACAGCTATCTGTTCTTTTAGAAAAAATTTACTCAGATCTTTTCTAACTTTTAATTTATTACTTATTCTTCTCTGCAATCAGGTTCAAAGCACTACCTGCTTTAAACCATTCAATCTGTGCGGCATTCATTGTATGGTTCAGCATTATTTCACCTTCAGAACCATCTTTATGTTTTATAATCATTTTAAGCTGTTTGCCGGGACTTAGCTCGCCCAATCCTACAATGTTTACTTTATCTTCTTCTTGTATTTTATCATAATCTGATGGATTTACAAATGTTAAAGGCAGCATACCCTGCTTCTTTAAATTGGTTTCGTGTATGCGTGCAAATGATTTTACAATTATCGCTTTGCCTCCAAGGAATCTCGGTTCCATTGCAGCATGTTCACGACTCGATCCTTCACCATAATTTTCATCGCCAATTACAACCCATCCTATTCCTTCTGCTTTATAATGCCGAGCAACTTCCGGAACCGTTAGGTATTCATCTGTTAGCTGGTCTTTTACTTTTCCCGGCATTTCATTAAAATAATTTATTGCACCAATAAACATATTGTTCGAAATGTTATCTAGATGCCCGCGGAATCTTAACCAGGGTCCGGCCATAGAAATATGATCGGTTGTGCATTTACCTTTTGCTTTTAACAATACAAACAGATCTTTATAATCCTTTCCATCCCAAGGTTTAAATGGTTCAAGTAATTCCAATCTTTCACTATCGGGATTAACTTTTATCTCTACTGTGGATCCATCTTCAGCCGGAGGAACGAATCCTCTGCTGCCTTCATCAAACCCGGAGGGTGGAAGTTCTTCCCCTTTGGGCGGATCTAATTTTACTTTTTCTCCATTTTCATTTACTAGTTCATCCGTAATCGGATTGAATGATAAACTTCCTGCAATTGCTAAGGCAGTAGTTAATTCGGGGCTTGCAACAAATGCCATCGTTTCAGGATTTCCATCATTACGTTTGGCAAAATTTCTGTTGAAAGATGTAACTATTGTATTCCTCTCTTTGTTCTCAGCTCCAACACGTTTCCACATTCCAATACATGGACCACAAGCATTTGCCAAAATTATTCCCCCAATATCGGTTAATTTTTTTAACTGCCCATCGCGTTCGATTGTTTTACGAACTTTATCGGAACCCGGAGTAATGGTAAACTCAGCTTGTGTTTTAAGATTCTTTTCCTT
>JBATTD010000182.1:0-11683 GCA_049670345.1 Ignavibacteriaceae bacterium | reverse complement strand
TGCCGATTTTATTTATGATAACCTGATGATTGAAGCCAATGTTATTAACGCTGCATATAAAAACAATGTTGAAAAATTGATTTTCTTAGGCAGTTCATGCATTTATCCGAAGATGGCAACGCAGCCGTTAAAAGAAGAGTCTCTTTTATCTGGTTATCTTGAAGAAACAAATGAACCTTATGCTATTGCTAAAATTGCGGGCATAAAACTTTGTGAGAATTACTACAGGCAGTATGGCTGCAATTTCTATTCCGTGATGCCTACAAACCTTTTCGGTCCGCATGATAATTTTAACTTAGAAACATCTCACGTTCTTCCGGCATTTATAAGAAAGTTTCATGAATCAAAAGTAAATAATCATGAATTAGTTACAATCTGGGGTTCGGGAAAGCCGATGCGAGAGTTTTTGTATGTTGAGGACCTTGCAGACGCAATAATATTTTTAACGGAAAATATTGATGCAAATGATTTATACGAGAAAGATATTTCACATATAAATATTGGTTCCGGAAAAGATATCACAATTGATGATCTTGCAAAACTTATTGCAGAGGTTGTTGGTTTTAAAGGAAAGATAATTCACGATGCAGCAAAACCAGACGGCACACCAAGAAAATTAATGGATGTATCAAGAATTAATAAGTTGGGCTGGGAGTATAAAACTGAGCTGCGTGAAGGTTTAGTAAAAACTTATAAGTGGTTTAAAGATAATATGGAGATTAGGAGAGAGAATTGAAAAAAGCATTAATTACAGGCATTACCGGGCAGGACGGAAGTTATTTGACTGAACTTCTTCTTGAAAAAGATTATGTGGTTCACGGCATAATAAGACGAAGCAGTTCATTCAACACGGGCAGGATAGATCATCTGTACAACGATCCTGAAATTCTTAACAAAAAATTATTTTTACATTACGGAGATCTTGTTGACACAAGCAACATGAACCGATTGCTTGAAAAAATTGAACCCGATGAAATCTATAACCTTGCAGCACAAAGTCATGTTAAAGTTTCATTTGAAGTTCCTGATTATACTGCCCAGGTAGACGCACTGGGTACATTAAGATTCCTTGATGCGATACGTGAAGTCGGTCTGCGGAAAGTGAAATTCTACCAGGCATCCACAAGCGAACTTTATGGGAAGGTGAGAGAAATTCCGCAAAACGAGGAAACACCATTTTATCCCCGTTCTCCATACGGGGTTGCAAAACTTTACGGTTACTGGATAATTGTAAATTACCGGGAGGCATATGACATCTTTGCTTCAAACGGTATATTGTTCAATCACGAATCTCCAAGGAGAGGCGAAACATTTGTAACACGAAAAATAACCCGTGCAGCTTCGCGCATTGCTGCTGGTTTGCAAAAGCAGTTATTACTTGGAAATATGGAAGCTAAAAGGGACTGGGGTTTTGCGCCAGAATATTGCGAAGGTATGTGGAGAATTCTCCAACACGAAAAAGCAGAGGATTTTGTGCTCGCAACCGGCGAAACACAAACCGTTAGAAGATTTGCAGAGCTGACTTTTAGTAACCTGGGAATTGAATTAGAATGGAAAGGCAAAGGGATAGACGAAACAGGTATTATAAAAACTATTGATCTGAATAAAGCCAAAGAGTTGATTGGTTATTCATCAAAGGAAAATAATTACATTAAAGACTTTACAAAAAAATTAAAATCCGGCGATGTGGTCATTGCAGTTGATCCGAATTATTACCGCCCTACAGAAGTTGATCTGCTGATTGGTGATGCATCTAAAGCGGAAAAAATTCTTGATTGGAAAGCCAAAACAAAATTTGAAGAGCTTGTTAAACTTATGATAAAATCTGATATGGATAAGGTTTTAAAAAGGGGATTTTAGGATTCGATATAAATATTATAAAGACTTTGCGATAAAATCTATTCCCGTTAAATTTGTACCACTCTTATTAATTCATCAGGCATGCGAATGAAATTTATTACAGCAAGTATATTTTCGGTTTTATTCCTTTCATCTATATCATTTTCACAGGGAAAAGTTCAAAGATTCAATCCATTCTCCGGCACAATCGTTTTCTCGGTGGAAGGCGGTATTACTCTTGCAAACACTGATTACTCGGGGCTTGGTGTTGATTATTTGGGCAGAGCATCTCTTGAATATTTTTTTCCTTCTTCTGTGCAAAGCGGTTTTGGTTTAAGATTATTCGGAAGCACCGGCTTTATTAAAGGTGACGATTCAAATATGGATCCTCAAAGTTTTAGAACAAGTGTAAGCACATTCGGCGGTGGTGTGGTTTTTATTCTTTCAATTGATGATAATATTTTCCCATATCTTTTCGCGGGGGTTTCAAATCTATCCTTTGATCCCCAAGGTGAAGGCGGAGAGCCGTTGCCGAATAATGCAACGGGAAAATACAGCACCAACGAAGTAAATTACAATGTAGAACTTGGCGCTAGATTTCCTGTTACTCCTAACCTTTCAATAAATGTAAGCAGCGGAGTGCAAATTTCACCAAACGATTGGCTGGATGATAAAGCTATTGGTACTAACAACGATCTCTTCTTTACTCTTTTGGGCGGGATTTCTTATTCATTCCTAACTGAGTTTGATAGTGATGGAGATGGTGTTATTGATGCTGATGATGCTTGCCCAAACACTCCAACTGGAATAAGGGTTAATGAGTTCGGCTGCCCGATTGATACAGATAATGATGGCGTTTTTGATTATCAGGATAACTGTCCTGGCACACCAAAAAATGTAAAAGTTGATGCCGCCGGCTGTGCAATTGATTCGGATAATGACGGAGTTCCGGATTACACAGATATTTGTCCAAATACATCAATAGGAATTTCAGTCGATGAACTTGGATGCCCTTATGATCTTGATGCAGATGGAATTCCCGATTATATGGATAGATGTCCAAACACACCTTATAGTGTTGAGGTTAATAATTACGGCTGCCCCCTTGATTCGGACCTTGATGGAGTTCCTGATTATCTAGATCAATGCCCTGGAACATTGCCTGGAATGCAGGTTGATGAAAAGGGCTGTGAGATAACTCCCAAAGCACCGGAGCCGGTATTTGAAGAGCCCGAATCGCTTGATGCATTAATTTTAAGTGCGGGAACTTCATTCGCATTTAACAGTGCGGATCTTAAACCGACTGCTTATCCTGAATTAGAAAAATTTCTTAAAGAAATGAAAAAATATCCGATGTCCCGCTGGAAAATAGAAGGGTATACAGATAATATCGGATCGGAAGGTGGGAATTTGCGGATATCCAAAATGAGAGCGGATGCTGTTGCAAATTATTTTATATCACGAGGAATACCGAAAGGAAGATTTACCATAGAAGGATTAGGAAGTAAGAATCCTATCGCAGATAATAAAACCGAAGACGGCAGAGAAAAAAACAGAAGAGTTGTTATAACAAGATTGAGGTAAAACTTACTCGCAGTAAATAGTTACAGAATAACGGAACACAACTACTCGCTTTCTTGATACTGATTATCAATATCAATAGGTTGAGTAACAATTTTGAATTAAATCTGAGGTTAAAATGTTCGACGAAAATTATAAGTTCACCTGTGTAGACAGATTCCTAAAATATGTTAAATACGATACTCAATCGGATGAAGAGTCGGAAAGTTTTCCAAGTTCAGAAAAGCAAAAAATACTATCGCAGGATCTTGCGAACGGGCTGAAGGAACTGGGACTTGAAGATGCCCATATGGATGAATGGGGTTATGTGATGGCAACCCTTCCCTCCAATACTGATAAAGAAGTTGATCCGATAGCTTTTATTGCGCACGTTGATACATCTCCGGCAGTTACCGGTAAGGATGTAAATCCTGTCATCAGAAAAAATTACCAGGGTGGCGACATTAAACTGGAAAACGGTGGCTGGGTTATTAAGGAGAGTGAAAACCCTGATCTTAAGAATATGAAGGATTTTGATATAATAACCACAGATGGGAGAACATTACTCGGTGCCGATAATAAAGCCGGTGTCGCAGAAATTATGGATGCTGTAGCTTATCTCCTGGCTCATCCTGAGGTAAAGCACGGACCGGTTAAAATCTGTTTTACTCCTGATGAGGAAACCGGCAGAGGAACAGAAAAAATCGATCTTGAAAAATTGGGTGCCAAGTATGCTTACACTGTAGATGGTTCAAGCCGCGGCGAAGTTGAGATAGAAACTTTTAGTGCCGATGCAGTAAACATTAACATTATCGGTAAAAACATTCACCCGGGTTACGCAAAAGGCATAATGGTAAATTCGATGAAGGTTGCTGCTCATTTTATAGTTAATCTGCCTAAGGATAAACTCTCACCCGAAACCACTGAAAAAAGAGAAGGTTACTTTCATCCTGTAGCTATGAACGGGAATGAAGAAAAAACTACTATCAAATTTATTATTCGCGATTTTGATACTTCTAATCTTAAAAAGTTTGAAGATATACTGAAAAATATTGCGGAAGAAAGTGTTGCAAAATTTCCGGGTTCAAGATTAGAATTTGAGGTGATTGAACAATATCGCAATATGAAAGAAGTGCTTGATGACCATCCGCAGGTTTATGAATACGCTTTCGAAGCTATGAAAAATTTAGATATCGAACTTATAACCCATCCAATACGAGGTGGTACCGATGGCAGCAGGTTATCGTTTATGGGCTTACCTACACCAAACATATTTGCCGGAGAACATAGCTTTCATTCTCAGCTTGAATGGGTTGCTGTTCAGGATATGGAAATGGCTGTTAAAGTGATTGTTGAAATTGCTCAAGTGTGGGAGCGGAAAAGTTAAAAAAAATAGCACGCTGATGACAAAGATTTAACTGATCTGCACAGATCATTATAATCAGCGTTATCTGTATGCTATTAATTCGCTTATGAATTTAGCAGAACAAAAAAAAGAAGTAGCAATACCAGAGCTCATGGCCCCCGCAGGTGATTGGACTATGCTGCGAAGTGCTGTTAATGCTGGCGCAGATGCAGTTTACTTTGGTGTTGATAAACTAAATATGCGCGCTAAGGCAAAAAACTTTACCTTAGAAGATTTACCCGGCATAGTTGAATTCTGTAAAACTAATAATGTTAAGACATATCTCACAATAAATACAATTGTTTTTGAAGAAGAGATTCCGGAATTAGAGGAATTGATCATCGCTGCTAAAAATGCTGGTGTTGATAGAATCATTTGTTGGGATTTATCTGTTGCAGAATTGTGCAGCCGACACAATTATCCGTTTTGTATTTCAACACAAGGGGCTGTTTCTAACTCACTTGCTGCTTCCGTTTATAAAAAACTTGGAGCGGTTAGAATTGTTCTTGCCCGGGAATGTTCTCTCGAAGAAATTAAAAAGATAAGAGATAACACAAAACTTGAAATTGAAACATTCATTCACGGCGCAATGTGTATAGCAGTTAGCGGAAGATGTTTTATGAGCCATCATATGTTCGGGCAAAGTGCTAACAGGGGAGAATGTGTTCAGCCATGCAGAAGAGAATTTGAAGTGTATGACAGCGCAACAGATAAATCATTAATAATTGGTGAAGATTATGTAATGTCTCCCAACGATCTCTGCACAATAGAATTTATCGACCAATTAATTGAAGCAGGAATTGATTCATTTAAAATAGAAGGAAGAAAACGCAGCCCGGAATATGTTGCAAAAACAGTATCATCTTACCGGAGAGCAATGGACGCCTATTTTGAAGGCGCTTTAACTGAGGAGTTAAAAAAGAAATTACTTTCAGAATTAGAAAAAGTTTACAACAGGGGATTCTCTTCCGGTTTTTATTTTGATGTTCCATCATCAGAAGAATACGCAAACATCCACGGCTCAAAAGCCACAAAGAAAAAAGAATATTTAGGAAAAGTTCTTAACTATTTCCAGAAAGCAAAAGTAGCTCATATACTAATTGAATCCGGTTCACTAAATCAAAGTGATGATCTGCTTATTGTCGGCGAGACAACAGGAGTTGTAGAAATTAAGGTGAACAGCTTTTTAAGAAATGATGAAGCAGCAACCAGCGCAGAAAAAGGAAATGAAGTTACATTTGTTGTTGATGAATTAGTTAGACCAAGGGACAAAGTATATTTATTCAAAGATGTAAAAGAAAACACAGCTTGAATTAAAGCTGCAAAGCTGACTGAAGACCGCGTAATAGATTTACTTCTGATCATCAACTTTGAATAGCATAACCATTTATTTATTTTTACGTTCCGATTTTAAAGATCGATATTAATTATAAAAATTTAAAAGTATATGCGACTAAGTAAATATTTCGTTCCAACATTAAAAGAAGTTCCAAACGATGCGATTGTAGCAAGCCATATTCTTATGCTGCGTTCGGGTATGATAAGAATGGTTGGTGCAGGAATTTATTCTTTCCTTCCATTGGGATACAGAGTAATAAAAAAAATATCCGGAATCATTAGAGAAGAAATGGATACTATCGGCGGACAGGAGTTTCATCTGCCGGCTTTAAACCCCAAGGAGATTTGGGAAGAGACAGGAAGGTTGGAAGCTTTTGGCGATACGTTGTTTCATATAAAAAACCGTGAATATGTTTTAGCCCCAACACATGAAGAGATAATGACTTTCCATGCAAGGAACGTTATTAAATCTTATAGAGATATGCCGCAGATCTGGTATCAGATACAAACCAAATTCAGGAATGAACCGAGACCGAGAAGCGGGGTTATACGAACCAGACAATTTTTAATGAAGGATGCTTACTCCTTTGATATTAATCAGGATGAGCAGAATAAATCATACAACAAACATGATGGTGCATACAGAAAGATATTTGACAGATGTAAGATAAAATACTTTGTTGTTGGTGCATTCAGCGGAGCAATGGGTGGTTCAGGTTCCGAAGAATTTATGGTTAAATCGGATGCGGGCGAAGATACGGTTGCCCATTGCGAATCGTGTGGTTACTCTGCAAATGTTGAAGTTGCCACATCTAAAGTTGAAGTGAAAAAGCGGGCTGAGAAAAGTGAAGGGATAAAAGAAATTCACACTCCAAATGTTAAAAGTATTGATGAACTTTGCGAATTCTTAAAAATTGATGAAACACAATGTGCTAAGTCAAGAGTTTACATTAATGATGGAAAACCTGTCCTGGTATTAATGCTTGGTAACGAAGATGTAAATGAATCGAAGCTGGAAAAAGAACTTGGAGGTACTGTACGAGCCGGACACCCCGAAGAACTATTGGAAATTACCGGTGCAGATGCAGGTTCGATCGGTCCTATAGGATTTAATCACAGGATAATAGCAGACAACAGGTTAAAGGAAACAAACAATCTCTACAGCGGAGCAAATAAAAATGATTACCATATTGGCGGAATTGATTTGACACGCGATGTTCCAGAAATAGAGTATGCCGATCTCCGTAATGTTCAATCAGGTGAAGGCTGCCCGAACCTGCCTGCTGAACAGGAAGGATGTAACGGCAAACTGGATGTTTTTAATGCCATAGAACTTGGCCACATATTCAAACTCGGCACTAAATATGCAGAAGCACTCGGAGCTAACTACCTGGATGTAAACGGGAAGGAACACCCGATAGTGATGGGCAGCTATGGTATCGGTGTTGAGCGAATAATGGCGTGTTACCTTGAGCAGAACCATGATGAGAACGGTATAATCTGGGATAAAACACTTGCTCCCTTTGATATTCAGCTAATGGGATTGAACATGAAAAAAGAACTCGTGGTTGAAGAATCAAATAAAATTTATAATGAATTAACAGTCAGCGGGTTTGATGTATTGTTTGATGACAGATCAAATGTTCAGGCGGGATTTAAATTTAATGATGCTGATCTTTTAGGAATGCCTGTACAGGTAATTGTTGGAGATAAAAAACTTAAAGAAAATAAAGTTGAAGTTAAGATAAGAAGAACGGGGAAAAGGTTTGATGTTGAGCTAAGTGAGTTGATTGAAAAGATAAAAGAGATTATCAAAGAATAATTAATCCCGTTCTCTTACTAAAAAGTATAAAACTCTTTATTGGTAATAAACCGTATACCATTAATTTGAAGAACAGAGTAAAAAAGCAATCTGTTAAAACAATATAGAATTAAGGATTGCTTCGTTAACGTTTGCTATTCCTAAAACAAACATCTTTTTTCTTTTGATCCAGACAGCTCTAAAGTTTTTTAATCATCTTCAGATTTTTCCTGCACAACCAAATCAAAATTAACTAGAAATTCAGCTTCAACTTCATTATTAGCTGCAGACTGAAAATAAATTTTACCAAACACATCTGCATTTTTAGGAATTACCTGATCTATCTCATCAAACTCACATAGTAACCGAACCGGTATGTTCGGATAAAGAATTAGATTATCCTTACCTGCATAAGAAACATCCAGATATTTTGAGCCGGCAAATTCAGTTTCTTCCGTAATCTCTATTGTCATTGTACTTGTTTCGTGGGTAAATCCGGGAATCAACTCAAGAGTATATTTTGCATTTTCGCTACCCGATGAATTCGTTACTGAGATTGACTCTTCTTTATAAGAAAAAGCAGTGCTATTAATAGCGACACCTTCTTCATCTAAAATTAAAACTGCGAAATCTGTAAGCTTGTTGAAATCTTCTTTTGAAAGATTTAGCTTAAATGTTTTTGATGACTCTCCAGGATTAAAGGTGAAAGAATATTTATAATGTGCGCTGCCTTTCAACTCAACTGTGCTTGTTGTTTTATAAGCAATGATATTTCCGCTTAGGAAATACTTATCTGCAGAATTAAATGCGTTCATTACCGTTAAAGTATTGTTGTCATTACTGAGAGCTCTATTATCCAACCGATTAACTCCGTAAAATTTTACCCCAAGATTATACTGAGAAATTGTTTCTGCCCTGAAGTATCCCTCGACATCAACTTCATATATACCGGGGCTTAGATTATAATATGTCTTTTCAACCAGAGTTGCGTTATCAACAGAATATAAAACCGATGAGCCCTTGATACTTTTTCCATCAGGATCGAACAATTTAAACCGCGTCATCGAATATTCGTTCTGATTCCTGGTTAATAAGATTTTCATTGAAGTTTGACCGCCCGGTAGTTTTATAAAGTACCTGTCGATATCCCCCGCTTTAATTTTTTTATCCGCCCAATTCATTTCATAATTGTTTTCGGATGAAAAATTGTATGGCATTACAACTGTTGCAAGCATCTCGAATTCCGGAAATTTACTTTTATCGTTTCTGTATGCTTTAATCTTTCCGGTATAAAGTCCGGGCTCAGTCATTTTAGTCTTATCGAACTTAACTGTTACTGTAGCAGCCTGGTCGTTTCTGATATAAGTATTTTTTTGAACAGGAATTAGCCAGTCTTCATCGCATTTAATGTTATATGCCCTGTAAAACTTATCAACTTTTTGAATGTTATTTCTTATGATATTGAAATTGAATTTTTGAGTACCGTTCAGGAAAGACCCGTCTCTAATATAAAGGTTTGGTGCTTTGCCATCTGGCATATTGGGTGCCGTTGAGGTAATTGTATAATTTTCTAACTTTTCCACTTGTCCGTTATCAACATATTTATTGAGAAGCTTGTATGCTTCCATAACATTAATATAACCAGATCCCTGGTCGAGATAAGAATATCCTTCCATTTTTATTGCACTTTCCCGGATAACAGTAAATACTAATTGAGAAGGTATTTTAACTTCAGGATACTCGTTCATCATTCCACTAATTAAAAGAGATACAACACCCGCTGAATAAGGTGAAGCCATACTTGTGCCCCAGTACCTATCGCCGTTTTCCCAGTTCGGAACTGTGGAAGTGCATGCCCCGGGTGATACAATATCCGGTTTACTAACCTCGCCCCCTCTTGAGCTAAAATGCAAAACGATGTCTCTCTTAAGATTTGTACTGTAAAGATCTCTGCCAACTTCGCTGGGCAAGACTGCCCCGGAGGATAAAACATACTCACTCGCTGATGGTAATCCTATTGTGGATATACCCGGGCCGGAATTTCCGCTACTTGTGCATACGTACAGGTAAGAATTCTCTTTTAATAAATCCGCCAGAAACTTTTCCATATCCGATCTGCCTTCAATCTCCGATCCAATACCAAAACTCATATTAATTATACAGGGCTCTTTCCTTTCTCTTGATAGCTTGTCAGCATAAAGATATGCCTGCTTCATACTCTCTGTGACAGAGGCACCTCCTGAATAAATATTATTACCCAGCTTACAGCTAATTAAATAAGCTCCCGGTGCAATGCCGGTTAATCCGGTTCCTCCAATATCATTTCCTGCCGCAATTCCAGCGCAGTGAGTTCCATGTGCACCGTCATCAAAATGCACAGAAATTCTTTTTTCTTCAGGGAAGATGTTCAAACCAAAAGTTAATGGGGTAAGACCTTCTTCATTAATAATATTGAATGATTGTTGAGAAACTTTGTAATCAGTTACATAAAATTCATCCGAAATGTCTCCATCTCCGTCTGTATCAAAATATACAATCCAGAATTGACCATCTTCAACCATTGTTTTAAAGGCAATAATCATATACAAATCATCCGTTGTTCCATTTCCGTTAAGATCGGCTGCACCGGAACTGGAATTTATCAATCTTGCTTCATCAAATGCCCCGATAAAATATTCATCATCAACAGAATGATAAGTTAGTTTATCAGCGCCGAATACTTTTAAATCCATGTCTTCGTTTATAAAAAATTTCTTATCATCCTCCTCATCAATATCGGCTTCATATAGTTGAACATCACCCTGGCCGGTAAAGTCCTGAACATCAATAACTTTAACTTCACCGGTTGATGTATGAGTTAAACCATCTATTCCCTGGTCCACACCGGTGTCGAGTATAAGTATTATCGTACCTCTGCCATCATATTCCGGGTAAAGATGATGGAACTCGGCAACACCTGTATTGGTTAATGAAAGAAAGGTCTGCACAGAATCTTGTGAAAATACTGATATGCTGAAAAGTAAAACGAGTAAGAGAAGGGATTTGATTTTCATTTTGTAACTCTCGGATTATTATTGTTTATTTAGTATGAGTTTATTTTCAAATTGATTGACAAAACAAAAAAATATTTCTGATATTTAAAATTAAGTAAAATAACTTTTTAACAGTACCGATGAAGAGAAAATTATTTCTGGTCTCAACACCAATTGGCAACTATGATGATATAACTCTTCGCGCATTAGATATTCTAAAAAATGTTGATTTAATAATTTGTGAAGAATATAAAGATGCACGCAGAATGTTTGCTTATTACAAAATTGATAAGGAACTTATAGCACTTAATGAGCATAACGAGAATGATGTCGCGGATGAGATAGTTGCTGGAATATTAACCGGAAAAACAACTGCGCTTATTTCTGATTGCGGCACACCATTATTTTCAGATCCGGGGCATTTACTTGTTGATCTTTGCATTGCACAGGGTATTGAAGTGGTTCCTGTTCCCGGTGCAAACTCATTATTGCCTGCTCTGATAGGTTCAGGATATGATATTGAAAAATTTTATTATTATGGATGGCTATCGGCTAAAAAGGATATAAGGAGAAAACAACTACTGGATTTGAAACGAATAAAAGAAGTTATTGTTTTGATGGATACACCATACAGGTTAAAAAGATTATTATCCGATGTGGTAAATGTTTTCGACAGTGCAACTCCTGTAGTCTTAGCTTTTCAATTAA
>JBATTD010000181.1:0-5360 GCA_049670345.1 Ignavibacteriaceae bacterium | reverse complement strand
TTCGAAGCCCATCCACCCATTAAGATACCAGCAACAACAAGACCTGTCACAGCAATAATGTAAATTATTCCAAGATCAATGTTAGAACCCATAAATGCACCTGAGAATGGTATCGCCGCAAATGCTGCATAACTTCCCGCAAAAACAAGCAGGGGTGAAAAATCAAAAAACTTTCTATCATTATCGGCAGCAACAATATCTTCTTTTTGTACAAGCTTAATTATATCAGCAACAGTTTGCAGAATACCATGATATCCAACTCTCATAGGTCCCAGTCTATCCTGCATATGAGCGGATACTTTTCTTTCCAAGAGAACTGCAATTAATGCAAAGGGAAGAATGAAAAGAAATAGAGGCAGAAGACTCTGCACCCCTGCAGCAATAATTTCACTTCCTGTTAAACTATATAACCAATCGTAAATCATCTGTCTATCTCTCCGAGGACTATATCAATACTGCCTAAGATTGCAACAACGTCTGCCACCATGTGTCCTTTACACAGTTCGCCGAAAACCTCCATATTAACAAACGAAGGTGCTCTTACTTTTACTCGCGCCGGATTCAGCGAACCATTGCTTACAATAAAATATCCGAGTTCACCTCGCGGGTTTTCAACTCTTGCATATATTTGTCCTTCAGGCGGCTTAACTCTTTTCGGTATTGCAGAAGATACATCACCATCCGGAATTCGATCTATCGCCTGCTCAACAATTTTAAGACTTTCTTCCATTTCAAGCATTCGCATATAGTATCTATCCCAGCAATCGCCAACGGTTCCTTTTTCGCCTTTACCTAAGGGAATTTCAAAATTAAACCGGTCGTAAATTGAATACGGATCGTTTATTCTCAAATCCCAATTAACACCGCTTGCGCGAAGATTAGGTCCTGTTATTCCATAATTGATAGCAGTTTCAGCGGGAAGAATACCAACATTTGCTGTTCTGTCGATAAATATCTGGTTAAAGGTTAAAAGATCGTTTAGCTCTTTTAGGTTTGGTCTGAATTCCTTAATAAATTCTTTGGTTAAACGAATAAAATCAGGATGGAGATCGTGCGAAACCCCGCCAATCCACATATAATTATATAATAATCTTGCACCGCAGGTAATTTCAAAAAGGTTTAATATTTTCTCGCGGTCTCTAAAGCAGAAGAGAAACGGAGTGAATGCACCAATATCTGCTCCGTAAGTACCGAGTGCTACAAGGTGGGAAGCAATCCTCTGGAGCTCAGCCATAATCACTCTAATGTACTCAACCCTTTCAGGAACTTCAATTCCCATTAATCTTTCCATAGCTACAACGTAGCCAAATTCATTACCCATTGAAGCAAGATAATCCATTCTATCGGTATAAGGGATTATCTGAGGGTAGGTCATAACTTCACAATGTTTTTCAAAACAACGGTGAAGATAGCCGATGTGAGGAATTACGTCTTTAATTATTTCACCTTCAATAACAAGTTCCAATCGCAGCACTCCATGTGTAGATGGATGCTGCGGTCCCATATTCAATACCATTTCTTCTGTTTTGAGAGCCATTCAGTTCGAATCTTTCATTAATACGGTACTTTCATTCCTTTATAAAATTCAGGATTTTGGTAATCCTTTCTTAGCGGGTAACCGCCTTCCCAATCATACGGCATTAAAATTCGTATTAAGTTATGATGATTTAAGAATTTTATACCGAACATATCATAGGCTTCGCGTTCGTGCCAATCAGCCGCTCTCCATATTTCCTCTACAGAAGCCACTTCGGGATTATCTCTATCGGTTGAAACTTTTAGCGTAACTTTATGCTTCAGATCAATTGATTCTAAATGATAGAAAACGCTTAAAGTACCGCCTTGCATTTTTTCGTTATCGTTTTCATCTTTTATCTTCTCCCCGTTAGCATCATCCACACCGGAAAGGTTCATCAATGATTTAAAATTTAGTTCGTCTTCGTCTCTTAGATACAAACATACTTTGTCTATTTCAAAAGGGGCAACAGTAATAAAAGACTCAGCTGGTTTATCAGAAATTAATTCGATTATAACTTCACCAAACTTTTCTTTTAATATTTCAAATATTTCTTCGGGATTGTTCATCTGTTTATAATTTCTTGTTTTTGCCAGATGGAACTCGCTTTACATTTATTTTCTTCTGTATAAATGCTATTAGTTGCTCGTTTCACGCGCTCTTTTTATTTACTAAAGTTTCGTTTCTTATTTTTTCCTGTAATTTAAGCAGTCCTTCGAGCAATGCTTCCGGGCGTGGCGGACAACCGGGTACGTAAACATCAACTGGAATAACTCTGTCAACACCTTTTAATACATGATAACCATGTTCCCAATATGGTCCGCCGCAGTTAGAACAGCTTCCCATCGAAATTACATATTTGGGGTCGGGCATTTGTTCGTATAATCTTTTTATTCTTATAGCCATTTTAAAAGTAACAGTACCGGAAATAATAATTACATCCGATTGGCGGGGCGAAGGGCGGGGGATAACTCCAAATCTGTCAAAGTCATAGTGCGATGCTGATGTTGCCATCATTTCAATGGCACAACAAGCTAAGCCAAAACCCATTTGCCAGAGGGAAGATAATCTTGCCCAGTTTAAAAGGTCTTCCACTTTGGTAATGATGATATTATCATCTGTAAACTGCTGATCTAGTAAACCCATAATAATCTATTCTACTAAACTTAGTTCCTTTTCTTGTTTTTCTTCAGGTGGTTCATTTTTTATTAATGCAGGCGGGACGATTTTTGGACGAGCCCATTCGAGATCCCCTTTTCTCCATTCGTACGCCATTCCTAAACCAAGTAATATCAGGAATATAGCACCAACCAGAAAACCCAGCATTCCGCTATCCTGATAAACCAAAGCCCATGGAATCAACATTACTACTTCAACATCAAATATTAAAAAAATAAGTGCGACTACATAAAACCGGATATTGAATTTAACCCAGGGTGAGCCCTCAGGGTTTTCGCCACATTCGTATGTGGTTAGTTTTTCCTTTGTAGGGCGAGCCGGTCTGATTAACTTTGCAGCAAATACGGCAACGAGTACGAACATTACTGCCGTTAAAATAAATGCGAATACCTTACCGAATTCTGTTAACATCAACCAACTAATTTTTAAAAATAGTTCATCAAAATTACTACTACTCAAAAGTAATGTCAAGAAAAGTTATTAATTGATGTTTGCCAGTTGAATCACAAATGTATAAGTAGCAGTCTTATTTTAACAAAATCATTCCTACCTTCCGGTAGGCAGGTTCTTTGTTCAATATACTATCTCAATAATATCATCTTATTTGTTTCTACAAAACTTCCAGCTTTGAGTTGATAGAAATATATTCCATCTGTCAAACTAGTTCCATCAAACAGAACCTCATAACTTCCGGCAGGTTTTTCTTCGTTAAGGAGAGTTCCAATTTCATTTCCTCTCACGGTTATTTAATGAAATTCGAATTATAAGTAAACAAATATCACCATAAAATCAACTAATGTTTTACTGATTTTATATCTGATGATTGCTGATTAACAAGTAAAAGTTGTTTAAACCGTGATTTATTATAAATTATAAAAACTTCTTGCAGATACTTTATTTAGCAGCAAAATATGCAAAACTAACTAACGCTCAAATTGATTATCACTCGCATAAAACATATATTTTATATATAAATATTTTGATTTCTAAATACTTACTTCTCAAACAGTTATCTTCATTCTGAAAATAATAACTATCATCCTATAAATTTGGATCTTATAAAACAATATATCGCTCAAAGTTTAACTGCTGCATCTAATAATTTAAGGTTAACAAACCATCAGCTTGAAGCACTGGGCTTATTAAGGGAAGTACTGCTTAAATCCGATGACCTTGCTGCCGATATTGATAAAATGAAAACTATTACGGAATTATCAACTCTTGCAATAAGGTTGAATGAGATACACGATTTTCTTACCCATCGTAAAATCGATTTCTTTAAATTTTCTGATCAGTTTAAGGAACACAGCAAGTACTTAATAAACGATCTCACTAATTTGTTAGAGATTGATAATCCGGCATTGATAAAAGTAGCAATAAACAAATTGAATGGTGTGCAGGTTAAAAAGGAATCGGCGCAAATTGAGGTAATTTTATCTGAAGATAAAACGGATTCAAATCCGTTTGAGGAGAATGATAACAATTCACAGGAAGATATTAATGAAGATAATGCGGAAAGTAAAGAAGATTTCTTTAAGAGTTTTGAAAAATTAATTCTGAAACCGATTAAACACATTGATAATATGTTAAAACAGTTTGCAAAAAATGATATAAATTATGAAGACCTCTCGCGCTTTATAGAAATAATGAAAATGAACGGCGAAGTTTCAGAAAAAAACGGCTTTGAAATGATTAGTAGTATGCACAGGATAATATATCAAGCATTAATGCTGATAAAATCCCGCGAATTAATACCGGGCAAAAATGTTATTGAATCGATGAGGGCATGCTTAATTGTTATTGTCGCTGTGGTGCGTGGGAAGGAAGTTGATGTAACAAATTACCTAAACAAGGCGGAGAATTTTGAAAGAGAAATCCAAACTACTAATAGCAAGGAATTAAATTTATGAACTTATACGCAGTTATAATGGCAGGTGGAGTTGGTTCTCGTTTTTGGCCAAGAAGTAAAAAGAAAACTCCCAAGCAGCTTCTTAAAATTTTTGGTGAATTTACGATGATACAGGAGACAGTTAAGAGGTTGGAAGGTATTGTTAAGAATGAAAATATTTATGTCATCACAAATAAAATTCAAAAAACTGGTGTATTAACACAACTTTCACAATTGCCTGTAGAAAATATTATCGAAGAACCTTTTGGTAGAAATACTGCTGCTTGCATAGGCTTAGCTTCGGTGTTAATCGAAAAGAAAGACCCCGAAGCTGTTACGTTTGTTCTTCCCGCCGATCATATAATAGATGGTGAAAAAGAGTTTCATGATACTCTCCTAAAAGCCGCTGAGTTTGCAAATGAGGCAAGGGGATTAGTGACCATCGGTATTCCGCCATCAAGACCCGAAACAGGTTACGGTTATATTCAAATTGATGAGAAGCCGGTGTCCGAGGGTGTTTTTAAAGTTCTTACTTTCGCCGAAAAGCCAAATTATTCAACTGCAGTAAGATTTATTGAAAGTGGTGATTTTTTCTGGAACAGCGGAATGTTCATTCAGCGTGCAGATGTGATTCTTGATGAAATGAAGCTGCATATGCCAGAGCTTCATGAAGGATTAATGAAAATAAGCGATGCCATTGGAACGAAAGAATATATGGAAGTGCTTACAAATGTTTATGGTCGTTTGAAGAAAATTTCTATTGATTATGGTATAATG
>JBATTD010000180.1:0-4559 GCA_049670345.1 Ignavibacteriaceae bacterium | reverse complement strand
GCTTTTAATTTTTATTTCTTCATCTATCTCTGTGTTAATTGTTCCGGTCTGCATTAATTCTTTTGCTTCCAAAAATATCCACGGATTACCAATTGCACCGCGAGCAATCATTACACCATCCGCACCTGTTTCTTCAAATGCTTTTTTAACATCGTAAGCAGTGAGAACACCGCCATTTATAATTACAGGTATATCAATAACCTCTTTTATTTTCGGAATCCAGCTCCAGTCAACTTCACCTTTGTGTCCCATTTTTCTTGTTCTGCAATGAACAGTTAAAGCAACGGCTCCGGCATCTTCAATTCTTTTAGCAACCTCCAAAATTTTAATACTTTCACTGTCCCATCCCAATCTTGTTTTTACCGTAACGGGAAGAGAAGAACTTCGTACAATGGCTTCAACTAATTCCTGCATATACGGGGGATCCTTCAAGAGAGCAGAACCTGCTCCCTGCCCAACCACATTTTTTACCCAGCAGCCGGCGTTAATATCAATCAAATCAGGATTTTCCGCTTCAGCAATTTTGGCAGCACCAACCATCGATTCTATATTTGCACCATAAATCTGAATTCCAACCGGTCGTTCTTCATCGATTATTTTTAACTTTTTATGAGTCTTCTCGTTCGCCCGTATTAATCCTTCGGAGTTAACAAACTCGGTGTAAACTAAATCTGCTCCAAGCTCCTTACAAACTAATCTGAAAGATATATCCGTTACGTCTTCCATTGGTGCAAGGAGTATTGCATTTTCTATTTCAATTTTGCCGATTTTTAACATTTTTTTAAACTATACTGATGTAATACAAATATAATGAAGTATTGATGAAAGAACTTAGAATTTTATTCTCATTGGAATGTAAAAAACTGTAGCGATAAAAATAATTAATGTAAACGCAGCACCTGTTAGAAATGGAAAAGGATAACCTAAAAACTCAAATGCAAAACCGCCCCATAGTGGACCGAGGACGCGAGCAAATGCAGAAAAAGATTGATTAACACCAAGTGTAACTCCCTGTTCATCCTCCGGAGTAACTTCAGATATTAGGCTCAGTACAGTTGGCTGAAATACACCTGTTCCAATTGATAAAAAGATACAAATTATTGCCAATCCTAAAAATGTATCTCCATATGGAATAAGTGCAAGAGCAACCATTATGAAAAACGATCCAAACTTAAGAATATTTTTCTTACTAACTACTTTGCTAATTCTACCAATTAAAACTCCCTGCACTATTGCAGAAGTTAACCCGATTATTCCAAACATAAAACCATTCTGCATATCGGAAAAACCATAAACCTGTAAGCCAAGCAAAGCAAAGGTTCCATAAATATTTGCAAACGAAAATGTTAACACAAAAAACAAAAATATAAGCATTGCTCTTTCGGGTTTTGCGAACACATTTTTTAATCCATCAACATCAAAAAGTTTTCTTTTAGTATTGGCAGGTGTTTTCCTGTTTACGTTTGATTCGGGTAATAAAACTATGGTTAAAATAAAGGCAAGTATTGAAAATGTTGCAGATGCAAATCCGGTTACCATATAACCATAACTTGCAAGAAAACCGCCCATGAGAGGACCAAAAACAAACCCCAGGCCAAACGCTGCACCAATAATACCCATACCCTTAGCTCTGTTCTCTTTTGTCGTTACATCTGCAATGTATGCCTGTGCAACTGAAATACTGCTGCCACCTACTCCCGCTACTATTCTTGCAACTAAAAGTAATATGTACGAAGTGGTATAGGCAAAAAGGACATAACCAATTGCATTTATAAACAGACTGATTACTATTATCGGTTTCCTGCCATACTTATCCGATAGTCTTCCTAAAATTGGATTGAATAAAAACTGTACGAATGAATACACTGCAACCACTAAACCAATTGCGGTTTCATCTACCAGCAATTCAATTTTTGCAAATGTGGGAAGAATGGGAATTAGTATTCCAAATCCAAGCAGATCAATAAAAACAGTTAAAAATATTAAACTAAGTGCAGAATTTTTTTTCAATTAATTATTTGTAAATAATAGCTGTTGATAAATAAGGGGAAATTGAAACGTGCAAATATATGAAGAATTAATACAATTTATTTTTATGGTGAGATTAAATCTGTATCACTATTAAATTTGGTGATGATAAACTTCGTATCCTTAAAAGCCTGCCGCATCTTGTCTTTATCCGATTTACTTAAATAAGAGTAAATAGAATCATCATACGATTTTGATGATGGTAAAATAATATACTCTCTTCCTTTTTTAGTTTTTCCTTTAAACACCCATGTCGGCAGATAACTTACACCGCTCAAATAAACAGAATCACTTAAAATGTTTTTTGAAACTTTTATTTTAACAATAACCCCTGCATCCGAATATTTCCATCTCTGGTTTGAAATAAAATTGCCGAGAGAATATGCAACAAATCCTGTATCCAGATTAGCGTTGTTTGTTTTAAAGTAATCTACAGGTTGTACAACGTGAGGATGGCTGCCAATTATGATATCGGCTCCCGCATTAATAGTATTATTTATAACTTCTTTCTGATAACTATTTGGTTGTCGCTGGTACTCTTCACCGAAATGAAAATAAACAAGAATAATGTCAACTTTTTTACTTCTTGCATTATCAATGTCTTTTTCAATTAAATCATAATCAATCAAATTAATAATGTACTGCTTACCTTTTGGGATGGGGACTCCATTCGTACTATAAGAGTAAGTTAATATGGCAAGATGAATTCCATTAATATTGAATATTCTTATCGAATCTCTGTCGTTTTGGGATAAATAAGCTCCAGTGTGATTAATACCAAGTTCATCCATCTTCTTAATAGTTCTCTCAACTCCTTTAGCACCTTTATCAATAGAATGATTGTTTGCATTTACAAGTAAATCAAAACCAGCTTCTTTAATTGCAAGAAGAAAATCATCGGGAGCGTTGAAGAATGGATAACCGCTGTAACGCTTTTTTTTTCCTGCTAATACTGTTTCCAAGTTTCCAATTGTAAAATCAGCGTCAGTTAAGTATTGTTTAACTTCACTAAACACGCCATTAAAATCAAAGCTGTCATCTTTTACGTGTGCATAGTTGAACTGAGTGGAATGACACATTAAATCACCAACAACATTAATTGCTGCGGTGATCAGAGTATCCTTTTTTTCTATAGCGTTTTCTTCATCTGTATAATTAAGGGATATACTTAAATAATTATAGCTGAGAATGGAAAAAGTAATGAAGAGAAGTATTTGAAGAAAATTTTTCATCAGTTTAATTGGATATTTTTGTTCCTTGTGTCGGGAAACTTGCCCTTCTCAAGTGGGATTTTTTGCAGACATAAAAAACAGGGCTGAATTAAAAACTTAATCCAGCCCGGTAAAAAACAGTTATTAGAACTGATTTACAATTAGCCGCCCTTTGCAGCTTTTCTTTCTGACTTTACATCCTGCACATTTTTCCTAACATCCTGGCACAGCTTCCGCAGTTCACTCAAACCTTTTCTAACGCGAGTACCTGCAGCTGCCTGACCTTTTTCATAAAACTTATGAAAATCTGTTTCCAGGCTCTGTGCGAAGTCAACGAGTTGTTGATATTTATCCATAATTCACTCCCTTTTGGGTTAATGATAGTGTTAATTAGAATTTTCCAGAACTAATTCTGCAATATCTTTTACTTCCACTTGGTCTGATTTTTCAAAATGCTTCACACCATCTGTAAGCATAGTCATGCAAAACGGACAAGCAGAAGCAATTTTATCAGCACCAGTTTCCAGTGCTTCTTTAGTTCTTTCATTATTTATTTTTCCGCCTTCTTCATCTTCAAGAAACATTCTGCCACCGCCGGCTCCACAGCACAATCCTTTGCTTTTATTTCTTTCCATTTCAAGATAATCAAAACTATTTAAATAATTAAGTGATTTTCTCGGAGAATCGTAAATATTATTATATCTGCCTAAATAGCAGGAATCGTGATAAGTTAACTTTTCCCTGCTTCCATTATCTTTTATCTGAATTTTTCCATCACTTATCATCTCTTCAATAAGTTCGGTGTGATGCATAACTTCAAAATTACCATCAAACTGTTTGTATTCGTTCTTTAATGAATGCAGACAATGAGGACAAGCAGTAACAATTTTTTTAACGCCATAATTATTTAAGGTTTCAATATTTTCAACCATCAGCATCTGCGCTAAATATTCGTTCCCAAGGCGTCTTGCAGTATCTCCGTTGCATTTTTCCTCATTTCCCAATATTCTGAAATCAATATTTGCTTTTTGCATCAATTTAGCAAGTGCTACTGAAACTTTTTTATACCTGCCATCAAACGAACCTGCACAACCAACCCAGAACAAAATTTCCCCATTTTTATCCTCCGAAAGTGTTTTAATACCCAATCCTTCAGCCCAATTGGCTCTATCTGAAGCATTAAATACCCAGGGAGTAAAGTTAGTTTCCAAACTTTTGAATACATTATTAAGACTTGCAGGAAACTTAGATTCTGTTAAAACCAGGTTTCTCCTCATATCTACAATTGAATCCGTATGCTCAATCATAACCGGACATTCC
>JBATTD010000179.1:0-1812 GCA_049670345.1 Ignavibacteriaceae bacterium | reverse complement strand
GCCTCACGCGGAGTAAATCCAAAAATATATGCGGCTCCAAGTGCGGCAATAAAAATACCCACCTGTGCTGCGGCACCGAGTAAAAAAGTTATCGGTCTACTTAACAGCGGTCTGAAGTCTGTTAAGACTCCTACACCAAGAAAAATAATCGGCGGAAGTAATTCAGTTTTTATACCGCCTTCATAAATCAATCCTATAATACCTTCACCGTAAGCACCCAGGTCGGCAAGAGGGAAATTTGCCAGAACAATACCGAATGATATTGGTATTAGAAGAAGCGGTTCATACTCTTTTTTAATTGCAAGATAAACCAGCACGAAGGCAATAAGGAACATAATGTAGTTGCCCACCGTTAAGTTCGCAAAGCCGGATTCCGTTACTAATCTCCATAACTCAGTCATGTAAAATCCCTTAAGAAATAGTCATAATCGGATTAGCGGAATCTACTTCATCACCTACCGCAACATTTATAGTTGCCACTGTACCATCTTTAGGCGATTTTATATCGTGCGTTGCTTTCATTGCTTCAACCTTTGCAACTACAGTTCCTTTCTTTACAGTGTCATTTACACCTACTAAAATATCAACAACATCAACAGTTCCACTAAAAGATGAATAGATTGCCTCACCGTTTTTTGAGATTGATGTTAACGTAGCTCCAGGTTGTACGGTTGATGGTGGAGTGCTGCTACCCGAAAGTGGTTCGATTGTAACAGTAAATGTTCTCATCTTACCATTCTCTTCCACGGTACATTTTGATGTTACCGGACCGGTTGAAGTTGCCGTAACAGGACTGGCTGGTTTTTCTTTTGTCGATACAGTTTTTTCTTCTTTCTTTTTTAGCGGAATATCAATCTTAGATTTGCCGGTAAGCAATCTAATTCCTTCGTTCAGTTCCATTTTTTTACCGGGCACCATTGCAGCAAGCACAAGGAAAATATTTTTATCAGTTACAGGCAGATTTCTTTCAGTAAGAGCTTGCTTTGCCGGCTCAATATTTTTTGGTGCTGCTTCGAGTGGATCGCCATCAAATACTGGTAAATCCAGTTGCTCGGATGCTTTCTTTACAACTTCGGGATCGGGTGGGAGTGGAGTTTTACCAAAATAACCTAGTACGGCTCTTCCGTAACCGGCATCAAGTTTTTCCCATCTGCCGTAAAGAACATTGTTAAACGCCTGCAGCCAATACTGCTGGCTTCCCGGTGTAACACTAGTCCATGCACCGCCTGCTTCAACTACAACAGGAAATTCTGCGAGTACATCACTGTACTTTTCAAGAATACCTGCCTTTACCATCATATGCACATTTGGTCCTATTGCACCACCGGGCATTGGAAATCCAAGCACACGGGCATCAGCAGTAGTGGTAGTCGGATTGAAGGAATAGTCTTTTAAACCTTCGTTCAGAAGATTTTCAATAACGGACATTTTTGCGCCATCAACATCAAGCGAGTATCCTGTGCCTTTAAGAGCATGAGCCAGGGAGCGTACATCAGGTTGTACCGTGCCGCTTGCCATAGGTCTTACTGAAAGATCAACTCCGTCAACTCCGCCTTCAATTCCGGCAACATAACATGAAACTGCCGTACTTGCAGTATCGTGTGTGTGGAGCCAGAGCGGCATTTCAGGGGGCATAATTTTCTTCAAACCAACTGCCGCATCATAAATAGTTTTTGGATCAGTTGTTCCGCTGGCATCTTTTAAACATAAACTGTCAATTTGAACGTCACTTTCTAATAGACGTTTCCCGATATTCAAATAAAATTCTGCTGTATGAACTTTATCGGAATGAAATGGTAATCCCATTAAAGC
>JBATTD010000178.1:0-18713 GCA_049670345.1 Ignavibacteriaceae bacterium | reverse complement strand
GTTTTTGAGGAGTTCTCTAAAATGCGCCCGAATTTTTTCTTCTTTTTTAGATGGTCGAGGTACTTGTGTAATTTCGTAAAATCTCTTCCACAAATGTTTTGGTTCAAGTTCAGCAACAGCCGTATCTGCCATTTTAATACTCCTATATTCTATAATTTGATATTGATAATAATCTGAAAAAGTTTAGATGTGAATCTTCCATAATTAAAATTGGAATTTTCGAAATAATAATATTGGAAATTCCATCAGAAAGTAAAAAACAAATATTAACGGATTAAATATAGATATTGGCTATTCGATTAACAAAACTGGTTGGATTGTATAAGAAATTTCAATTAATTAAGTAACAATTTGTGTGTGAAGGGCTATCTCTTCTAAAACTGAAGATACACGCAGGCAATCTTTGAACTCGCCACTAAAAATAACAGCTTTACCATTAACATGGGTTTCAATTGCCTTTTTGCCGGCTTCGGTATTGGAACACTTTATGGCTTTTATTATCTGAGATATAACTTCAGCAAATGAATGCCAGTCGTCATTATATAAGATTACTTTACTCTTAAGCCCGATGCTTATATCTTCTTCTTCGACAATTTCAATGCCGGGTTTTTCTATGCTTGGAATTCCCATATCAAAAATTTAATCAATCAAAATTTAAAATTAAAGTTTAAATCATTTAAACATAATAATATTTCAATTCTATATTATGAATTGATTTTAGACAGGTCTGTCTTTATATTTTGAGTTATAAAAAATGTAATTAAACGGAGGATAAATGAAAATAGCAGTATGTGTTAGCCATGTACCCGATACAGCCACAAAGGTTAAGATCGATGAGGATGGAAAAACAATTGACCCAAATGGCGTTACTTATGTAATTAATCCTTATGATGAAATAGCAATTGAAGAAGCATTGAAAACCAAAGAAAATATTGGGGGTGATTCTGAAGTTATTATTTTAACCGTAGGATCTGATAAATCTAAAGAGACCATAAGAAAAGCACTTGCAATGGGTGCTGATAAAGGTGTGCTTCTTAAAGATGATAATCACAGAGATTCGTTTGGTATTGCAAAAGCATTAGCAGAAGAGATCAAAGCACAGGGCTGCGAATTGGTTTTTTGCGGTAAACAATCTGTTGATTATGATAATTCAATTACAGGGCAGTTGATTGCAGAAATGCTTGATTATTCCTGTATTACAGTAGTTGTTGATTTAAGCATTGACAGCAATAAAATTACTGCTGAGAGAGAAATAGAAGGCGGCAGAGAAATTGTTGAATCTGAATTGCCTGCAGTAATAACTACACAAAAAGGATTGAATGAACCAAGGTATGCATCACTAAAAGGAATAATGGCTGCAAAGAAAAAACCCATTGAAGAAAAACCGGCAGCAGATTCAGAAAATTTAACTGAAGTATTAAAAATGCATTTGCCTCCTCCGAAACAAGCAGGCAGAATAGTAGGAACTGACAGTTCTGCCGTTCCGGAGTTAGTTAAATTATTAAGAGAAGAAGCAAAAGTTTTATAAGGAAAACAAACCATGGCAAACAAAATTTTAGCAGTGCTCGAACAAAGAGATGGTATATTAAAAAGATCTGCATTCGAAACAGTTAGCGCAGCATATAAAATAGCATCAGAATTAAGTTTAGAAGCCGAAGCTGTTGTTGTAGGTAATGAAATTTCAAATATTAATGATGTGGGAAATTATGGTATTAGCAAAGTTGTACATTTAAAAAATGTAGATTTAGCTAATTATTCATCCAGCGGATATAGAGATGCAATAGTAAATTATGCAAATGAAGTTGATGCCGATTACATAATACTGGCTAACACTTCGTTGGGCAAAGATCTCGCACCAAGATTGGCAGTTAAACTTGGAGCTGGTTGTTTAATGGATTGTGTGAAACTTGATACATCTTCAGGTGAAGTAACTGCTACCCGTCCTGTTTATGCTGGTAAAGCATTAGTGGATGTAAAGTTTAATTCGGTCAAAAGGGTAATCACAATCCGACCGAATGTTTTTAAAGCACAACTAATGGAAAATTCTTCGGTTGGTGTAACTGTAAACGAAGTTTCCTCTCCTAACCTTAAAACCCGTGTTGTTGATTTCAAAAAATCAGAAGGTAAGCTTGATGTTGCTGAAGCCGATATTATCGTTTCCGGTGGAAGAGGAATGAAAGGACCAGAACATTTTAACCTTATTGAAGATTTAGCTGATTCACTTGGCGCTGCCGTTGGTGCCTCAAGAGCTGTTGTGGATGCCGGCTGGAGACCGCACGGGGAACAGGTTGGACAAACAGGCAAAACTGTTTCTCCTTCTTTATATGTTGCTTGCGGAATTTCCGGTGCGATTCAGCACTTAGCTGGAATGTCTTCATCCAAATATATTGTTGCAATAAATAAAGATAAAGATGCACCAATTTTTAATATTGCAGATTACGGAATTGCAGGTGATGTTTTTGATATTCTCCCTGTACTTACTGAAGAAATTAAAAAAATTAAGCAAGGATAACCGGAGTTCTATTGAATAAAGTTGAATGTGAAATATTAGGTTTATCATCCAGCCCTTCCACTGGCGGAGCTTATGCTATTTTACTAAAAGAATTGGAAGGACATCGTCGTTTACCAATAATCATTGGCGCATTCGAAGCCCAGGCAATTGCTTTGGAGATGGAAGGGATTAAACCACCAAGACCTTTAACACATGATTTACTCAAGCAAATTACCGATAACCTTGGTGCGATAGTTAATGAAGTTATTATTGATGAATTAAGAGAAAATACTTTTTTCGCAAAAATAATACTTGAAGTATCAGGATTAACTCAGGAAATTGATGCAAGACCGAGTGATGCAATTGCTTTAGCCGTAAGAGCAGAAGCGCAAATTTATGTTGCTGCAAACGTAATGGATACAGCGGCTTTCATCCCATCGGAAGAAGATGAGATTGAAGAAATAACTTCAGGAATCTCACCTGATAGTAGCAAAAATAAGAAACCGGCATCAAAGGAAACAAAATTAGCCGCAATGCACGATAAACTAAGGGAAGCTATCGAAAAGGAGGAGTACGAACGTGCGGCTAAAATAAGAGATGATATAAAAAGACTGACGAGCGATAATTAATTATTATCAGCTTCTATTTAAATACTACCTTACCAATTTCACATTCCATACATCTTTCCTTTACACAATAATGTCTGAATAGTTCCATCATCCCTTGCTGGTGTACGCTTTTGTATTCCGAATTAGCAATGTGTAAACTGTCTGCGACCTGATTAACTACCAGGTTGCTACTTTTCTGATGAAAGTTTAAGTATATTTTTTTTACCCTGCGAGCCGCTGCTTTGTCATCAAATATTTCGAAATATACGGCAAGTACAGGAAGAATTACGTTAATAATAATTTCATCTGCCCGGGATAATCCAATAAAATATTTTATCTCTTCATTTGCAGCTTTATCAAACACATAATGATTACGCCAATATCCTTTGGCATTTACTATTATCATACTTCTCAGCATCGAAACAATTTTCTTCTGTTTCTGGTTTTCTGTAAAGCACGTGATAATGCTATTTAATAACTCATCCCTAATCAATCTTTTTATTATCCTGCCGCCTCCGGCTATTCTTACAGTGGGAAAATTCTGGGGTCTTAGTTTGAAGAAATTCCATTTCTCCTTTTTGAAATAAGATCCGTCATAATGATCTTTTATTTCAGACCAATTCTCAATCAACACTCTTAAGTATTCTGTTGATTTCTCACCCGATTTTGGATGACCGACTGAGATAATTCCGCTCACATTGTAAAGCGCACACTCTATTATTTCCTGAAAATTTTCTTCTTCCTTAAATTTTATAAGAAAATCAAGATTAACTGCTTTTGCCAGTTTAAGCATGTTGTCCTTGTTTTTAGAATATCCTAACGCTTCAAAAATCATTTCATAAATTAGCTGTTGCCAAAGCAATGGATCATTAAATTCAGCCGGAGTGAATTTTTTATTTTGAAACTCTTCACCGAAATCATAGCGTACAATAGGTTCCCTTATATTCATTTCTTTTAGATAGACCATTTCTTTAAGACACTCAAAGATTTTCTTCTCTTTCTGTTTAAACCTTTCAATCCCTAAGTCAAATAAGAGTTTCAGTTTATTCTCTATTAAAATATCATCGTTAATTTCTGAACAAGGCATTACAAAACCACGATTTGTTCTTTCGGATTCAATGGCATTTCTTAGAGATGATTGGTAGCTATCGTTAATAAAATCTATTAAACAAATAGAATTTATTTTTCTTCCATCTTGTGTATAAACAAAGGGTCGGAATCTTTCCTTAGAAAGTACTATGTGAAGAATAACTTTGTTGTATTTTTTATCGAGATAATGCCCGTGTGATTTCCAATCGGAATGCCAGATGTCGATTTCAACATCACCAAGAAAAGTAACATTGCCAATCTTAATTCTTGAATTGAAAAAATCGGGACCGGCATATTCTTTATTGTTTTCACCTGCATCAACTAATTCGATTATTTGATTATCGAAAGTTTTTAATTGCGTTTCGAAATTCTTGGATTTCCAAATTTCATACAATAATTTTTCGGGTACTTTGCCGATTTTAAACACAACTTCCTCGGTTGATATTTTGTTTCCTATTTAAAGCTATTAATTGTATAATAAATATTAACATAAAACCTATATTAAATTAAGTAAATAGAAAATTTTATACCCAATTCTAATTGCTATTATCTATTAGTTTTCAATTAAATAGCTAATAGTAAATTGGTAGCGAATAACATGGTTATTCAAGTCGGGTAAGAATCAGGCAAGTAGCAGAAATTAATTCAGTTCTATAAATTAAAAATTTCATCTATTTCATTATTCAATCTGAGAATTTCCATCCTGGCTTTCTCAGCAAAATCTTCCCCGCTGCTTTTATAAATTATTCCCCTGCTTACATTTATTAAAAAAGATCTTCTATTTACAGATTTAAATGAGTTTAGGACATCTTCCAAACTGCCGCCTTGTGCACCAATTCCCGGCAATAACACAGGAACAGTTTCGAACGAATCTATATTTTCCTTTAACTCTTTACTGTTTGTTGCTCCGAAAACAATTCCGCAGTTATTATTCAAATTCCATTCTTTAACTTTTTCAATTATTTGTTGATAAAGAAACTTTCCGTTACTTAGTTTTAATTTTTCAAAATCATTTGCACCTTTATTTGATGTAAGAGTGAGAATGAAATTAAGCTTATCGCTATAATCTAAAAATGGTTCCAGTGAATCTCCACCCATCAGAGGATTGAGAGTGACAGCGTCACAATTATAATGCTCGTACACAGATTTTGCGTACATTCGAGATGTATTGCCAATATCGCCGCGCTTTGCATCCGCAATAATTAAAATGTTTGAAGGAATGTAACTGATGGTTTCTAATAAGATTTTTAATCCCTCTTCTCCATCTTTTTCATAAAATGCAAAATTTATTTTATAAGCAGCGCAATATTCGCTTGTTGAATCAATTATAGCTTTGTTAAAATTTAACACAGGGTTGGCGGATGACTTTATGTGCAATGGAAGCTTTTCAAAATCAGTATCAAGCCCAACACAAATAAACTTATCGTCTTTATTCTGCTTGACTAATTTTTCTAAAGCATTCATAATAAATTAATGTTAGGCATAATTTTTTCTGGTTCTGTAAATGTTGGCTAAGATGCCAAGCATAATCATATTTACTACAAGTGAGCTTCCACCATAACTAATAAACGGTAGAGGTAAACCAATTACAGGCATTATTCCAACCACCATACCTATATTAATGATAAAATGTGAAAAGTAAACAGAAAGAATACCGATTGATAATAAACTTAAAAATTCATCTTTCGAGCCGGATGCAATTTTAAGAATTCTTAAAAATAAAAATGTGAATAATCCAATTGTGATTATTGCACCTAGGAATCCAAATTCTTCACCTATAACGCAGTAAATAAAATCTGTCCACTGTTCAGGGATAAATTGTAATTGTGTTTGGTTGCCTTCAAGGAATCCTTTTCCAAACAATCCGCCCGAACCAATTGCTACCTTTGCTTGAATAGTATTATACCCTGAACCAAGCGGATCAGTCATTGGATCGATAAATACTTGTACTCTTTTTTGTTGATGTGGACTGAGTGCTTTAAAAACATAATCGGCAAAAAAACCGCTTGCTAAATTAAATGCGAAGATAGAACCGCTCAAGAAAAAATCCTTTCGGAAAACAAATAACATTGCAAGAACAAATGATAATGCTCCAAAGAAATAGTATAAACCAAATAAAGAAGATACAGCTACAAAACCAGGCGACAGCACAACAAACATTGCAAAGACACTTATCCCTTTCCAAAATATTAATGTTAATATCATTGCAATAAATACGAATGCAGTGCCCATATCAGGTTCTAATAAAATTAACATTATAGGAAAAAATCCGATTGCTAACGTGAACAACAAATCTTTAAATGAATCGATTTCTGCATCCTGTCTGCTTAAATATTTTGAAAGCATAAGTAAAGTAGCAAGCTTAGCAAATTCAGACGGTTGAAAACCGAACGAACCAATAGCCAGCCAGCTTTTTGCTCCTGATATTCTTTGACCGATTAATAAGACAACAATAAGAAGAAAAATTGCTATGAAATATGAAGGAATTGTTATCTTTTTAATGGTATTTGCGGGAACTGAATAAGTTATAAAGAAAAATATTAAAGCTACTATTCCCCAAATTATTTGTTTTTGAAAATTACCCTGTGCGATAGCATTACTAAAAGTCGAGCTATAAATTGCAGTTAATCCAAAAATAAAAAGGATTATTACAGGAAATATTAATCCGAAATCAAACCTGTCTTTTAAATGATAATCAATTTGCAATTCATTAATCCACTTTCTTGTTTTCTAATTTTGTAATTGATCTATTCTCAATCGGAGTATCTTCCTTCAAAGAATTAAGATAAGCTTCAATCACTTTTTTTGCTATTGGTGCAGCGTGTGTCCCGCCAAAACCAACATTTTCCACCAGCACTGCAATTGCAATTTTCGGATCATCAAATGGTGCAAATGCTATAAACCACGCATGATCTTCGCCATGTGGATTTTGAGCTGTTCCAGTTTTTCCTGAAATTTCATACTCGCCATACCTCAAGTGAGTTGCAGTGCCTTTACCGTTTACAACTAAATACATTCCTTCTTTTACGATGTCGAAAACCCTTTGATCAAGACCAACATCTAACTGCTTGTAATTAAAATCAACAACATTATTATCACTTTCATAAACAATTCCCTTAACAAGATGCGGCTGATAACCTTTCCCGTTATTAGCAATTAACGCTGTGTATTGTGCTAACTGTAAAGGAGTAACACTAACTTCCCCCTGCCCAATAGAAAGACTTAACATTATACTTTTTGGCCATTTGGGTCCGTACCTTTTTTTATAATATTCCTCATCTGGAATTAAGCCCGAATTTTCTTCGTCGATATCAATTCCGGTTATTGAATCAAATCCAAACAGTCTGCCATACTTAGTCCAATTATCAATACCAATTTTAGGAATCAACTGATAAAAAAACGAGTTGCAGGATTTTTCAATTGCGGTAATTACATTTACTTTTCCATGCACCCAATGGCATTTAAATAATCTCCCGAAAGTAATACCTCCACTGCAAAAGAAAGTGGTTGATGTAGTTATAATTCCCATATCGAGTGCTGCAATAGCAGAAAGTATTTTGTAAGTTGAACCGGGTGATTGAATAGAGGTTGTCGCTCGGTTAAAAAGAGGTTTCCCAGGGTCGTTGTATAAAGATTTTAAATAGTCCTTTGAAGTAATGTAAGAGAACTCATTCAGATCAAACTCGGGTGCACTTACTAGAGCAAGTATATCTCCGGTAGCTGGATCAATTGCAACGAGTGCTCCTTTTTTTCCATTAAACTCTTCTTCAGCAACTCTTTGTGCATTAGTTTCGATTGTAAGAATTAAATCATTTCCTTTAACAGCAGGAATATCTTCAGAACCGTTATTAAATGCGCCAATTACTTTCCTTCGGGAATTAACTATAACAAAATTATTCCCCTTGGTACCTCTTAACTGATTTTCATAGGTTTTTTCTACACCTGTATTTCCAATATTATCTCCCTGCTTATAATATTTATTCTCGTTGTTTAATTGCTTTTGCGAAATTTCTTTTAGATAACCAAATATATGTGAGCCATAAATACCACCTGGATAACCCCTGTGCATTTCAACGATATAATCTACACCGGGAAGATTGAGTGAATTTTCTTCGATCCAGGCAACGGCATCAAAACTAATTCCTCTTTTAATTTTTATGGGTAGATATTTTGAAAAGTTTTTGTGCTGATATAAAATATTACTTACATATCCTGAATCAACTTCAAGAATTTTTTCTATGATACTATTTAATTTTTTATCGTAATCGGCTGGTGTTATTCGCAAAGTATAAGCGGGAACATTATTTACAAGCAGTTTAAAATTTCTGTCATATAAAACACCTCTCAGCGGAATTTGTTCAATCGATTTAATACTGTTATCAGTTGCTTTATCCTGATAGGATGTTTGATTAAGGATTTGCATCTGAAAAAGACGAAAACCGAGTATTACCGCACTGATAATAATAATCGTGGAAATGATTGTTGTACGTTGTATAGACGCAAATCTTTCGCTTCTCAAAATATTCTCTTTCTGAAAGGTGAAAATATAAATAATATACTTACCATTGCAGTATATAAAGATGGCAGTAATGCCTGTTCGAAAAGTAATTTAAATATATTTGTTTGTATATCGAATGCTGAAAAAAATGAAAATACGACCGAGTCAATCAACGCACAGATAAATACAATTAAAGAAAAAATGTACGTGCTTATGTTGATATCTTTTTTTGTTTCCGTAGAAAAATATCCTGCTGTAAATCCTGCAATAGTTTTGGACAGCATTGAACTTCCAAGCAAACTTCCTGTGATTAGATCGATAAGAAAACCATAATAAGCCCCTAATACAGTTCCGTAAAACTGATTTCGCGATATTGAATAATAAACTAATGAGATAAGAACAAGATCTGGGATAACGCCGGCAATAGCTATTAAAGGTATCACTGTTATTTGAAAAAGCAGAACAATAAGAAATGTTATGAAAGGTGTTATCAGTTCCCATTTCATTTTACTGCCGCCTATAAAAATTTAATTCTAAATTATCAATCTGTTTGCTTTTAACCTTAGCCAATATGAATAAGTTTTCAACAGGAGCTAGATCAGCAAAAGCTTTTACTCTGATGTAACTAAATACTCCTGTTTCACCTGGTCTGAATTCTTCTACAATACCAACAGGAATTGGAATCGGAACAATTGAACTAACATCTGATGTAATTATCCTATCACCAGCTTCAACATCAAATGTGTTCGGGATATTAATAATAATCAGTTCTTCACCAGTCCATTTAAGAATACCATTTACTCTGCTTCTCTCATCCATCACTGTCAATCGCAAATCAACATTCTTAAGTGTTCGTGCAATTGAGAAATCTTCGGAGATGGAATTAACAATGCCAATAAATCCTTTATCATTAATAACTGGCATTCCGGGCAGTACACCTTCTTTTTTCCCTGCATTGAGTGTAATCGTATTTTGTGTCATCGAAAGTGAACGTGAAACAATATTTGCAGGGATTAACGGAAAACCCGTTGTATCTTTAAATACTAATAACTCTTTTAATTCCTTATTAACTATTCCAAACTCTCTAAGTCTGCTGATCTGGAGCATTAACTTTGCATTTGTTTCCCTTAATTCTTCGTTTTCTCTTTTCAGATCGGTAACGTTAATAAAATCGGATATAACTGAAGTGATGGTTGCAAAACTACCGAAAGCAATTGCTCTTATTTTTTGAACATTGGGGCTTTTATTTTGGGACAGAATAATAAGACTCAATAGAATCAATAAAATAAGCGCAATGTATTCTCTAAAATTGGTTAATACTTTGGATAAAAACCTAATCATTAATATCTTCTATTACGAATAAGAACTTTCTGATAATCATTTAAATTATCTATTACTTTCCCAGCTCCCATAACAACAGCTGTAAGTGGGTCCTCAGCAACATGCACGGGAAGGTTCGTTTCCATTTTAATTCTTTCATCTAATCCCTTTAGTAAAGCTCCTCCACCGGTTAGCATTACACCGCGATCTAAAATATCGGCTGATAATTCGGGCGGAGTTCTTTCCAATGTTTGCCTCACTGCTTCAATTATCTGAACGATTGATTCATTCAATGCTTCTCTTATTTCAACAGAACTTATTTCGGTAGTTTTTGGAATTCCTCCAACTAGGTCTCTTCCTTTAACCTGAATGGTAATTTCTTCTTTTAACGGAACTGCTGAGCCGACCTGGCACTTTATAGCTTCTGCCGTTCTTTCACCGATTAAAATGTTATGATTTCTTTTAAAGTATTGCATAATAGCATAGTTCATTTCATCACCCGCAACACGAATCGATTCCTCATTCACAATACCTGACAAAGCTATTACCGCAATTTCTGTTGTACCGCCGCCGATATCTATTATCATATTTCCAACAGCAGCATCAACATCAATTCCTATTCCAATTGCAGCCGCCATTGGTTCTGCTATAAGATGAACTTCCTTTGCACCTGCATGTTCGGCACTATCGCGAACAGCTCTCTTCTCAACTTCGGTAACACCGCTTGGAACTGCCATAACAACTTTGCGGCTTCTAAGCACACCCACACGCACCCTTTTAATAAAAGCTCTTATCATTCCTTCGGCAATTTCAAAATCGGCAATCACACCGTCACGCATAGGTCGTGTAACACGAATTTCTTTATGCTCTCTTCCCTGCATTTCTTTAGCTTTATTACCAAGAGCAATAATTCTTTTAGTATTTTTATCAAATGCTACAATAGAAGGTTCGTTAAGAACAATACCTTTTCCTTTTATATAAATAAGTGTGTTTGCCGTACCAAGGTCTATTGCAATATCGCTTGCAAAAAAATCAAAAATACTCATTATACCTCTAATGTTTGAAGTGTCTTATTCCTGTAAATACCATTGATACATTATGTTCATTTGCAGCATCAATAACATCCTGATCGCGAACCGATCCACCGGGTTGAATAACTGATACTGCGCCGCAATTAATTATTTCAAGTAAGCCATCTGCAAAAGGGAAAAAAGCATCAGAAGCTGCAACAGAACCCTTAAGATCTAATCCATGTTCTTTGGCTTTCATATAAGCTATCTTCGCAGAATCCAATCTCGACATTTGTCCGGCTCCAACACCTAAGGTTGCTTTACCTTTTGCAAAAACAATTGCATTTGATTTAGTATGTTTAGCAACTTTCCATGCAAAATACAAATCTTCTAATTCTTTCTCATCAGGTTTTTTGCTTGTCGGAAAAGAAATTATTTCTTCTACAATATCAAGATTATCTGTTTCTTGCCGTATTATTCCTCCGGGAATGCTTTTCAGATAGAATTTTTCTTTTTCGATTGGCTTAATTTGTTTTAATAATCTTCTGTTCTTTTTCTTCTTTAAAATTGAGAGAGCTTCATTTGTATATTCAGGTGCACTTATTACCTCGAGAAAAATTTCATTCAATTTGTCGGCAATTTTTTCATCAATTACATCATTAAAAGCAACTATACCACCAAAAGCTGATACGGGATCGCACCGTAATGCTTTTTCGTAAGCATCATAATTATCAATTCCTATAGCTGCACCAGCCGGGTTACTATGCTTAATAATTGTGCAAGCGTTTTTTCCTAGGTCCTCAACTAATTCAACAGCAGAAATCATATCAAAAATATTGTTGTAAGATAATTCTTTACCATGAAGAATTTCAAAATTACTGAAAAATTCTCCGTAAATCCGCGCAGATTGGTGGGGGTTCTCACCGTACCTTAATGTTTTAGTTACAGGAAGATTAATTCTTAGAGATTTTTTTTCAGTTTCAAATTTACTTTCGAAATAGTTTGCAATGTGAGTATCATATTCTGCTGTATGGGAAAATGCGTCAACAGCTAAGTTCATCCTTGTTTGGTCCGAAATATTTCCGGAGGATAATTCGTCTAAAAAAGGATTGTACTGGTCGGGTGAAGTTAAGATTGATACATATTGAAAATTTTTTGCTGCTGCTCTTACTAAACTTGGTCCTCCGATATCAACATTTTCAATTGCTGTATCTATATCAACATTATTTTTTTTTGTAACTTCAATAAAGGGATAAAGATTTACACACACTACATCAATCGGGTAAATATTGTTTTGCTCCGCTTCCTTCTTATCAGAATCATTTTCTCTTCGGAATAATATTCCTCCCAATATTTTCGGATGAAGTGTTTTCACTCTACCGCTAAATAACTCCGGGAATCCCGTGATATCCGATATTTGAGTTACTTTAATGCCTGCTTCTCTAATTTTATTAGCAGTATTGCCCGATGCAATAATTTCATAACCATTATCTGCCAAACCTTTAGAGAGCTTTGTTAGATTTGATTTATCGGATACACTGATTAACGCTAGCTTCTTCAATTTGTTTTCTGCTATAATATTTTATTTAATGTCAGGGTAATACTTTCACTCTGCCATTATCAACAATAATTTTATTAAGTGCAAACTTTTCGATAACATACGGAAGTAATTCATGTTCAACCGTAAGAACTCTTTCTGAAATTTCCTCGGGCGTATCAACATCAGAAATATCTATGCACCTTTGAGAAATTATTTTTCCGGTATCATACGTTTCATCAACAAAATGTACCGTAACACCGGAAACTTGTGCTGATGAGCTATACACGGCTTTATGAACATTCATCCCATACATTCCCTTTCCACCGAATGATGGTAGTAATGCTGGATGAATATTAATAATCCGGTTACGGAATTCTACGATCATATCATTGGGAATCATTTTCAAAAAACCAGCTAATACAACCAAATCGATTTCCAGAGATTTTAAAAATTCAGAGAGGTTGTTATAGGGAATAGAATTTTCCTCTTTCCCAACAACATAATTACTTATAGAATATTCTTCTGCAATTTTAAAAGCCGGACAAGTAGTTTTATTGCTAATCACTGCCTGAACTTTAATAAGCTTAGTAAGATTAGAAGAATTTAATATTGCTCTGAGATTTGAACCTCTGCCTGAAACAAATACAGCAACTTTTAACACAATTGCACTTTTTTTAATGGCACAAAACTACTTATTCAGCAATGAATAATCAATGCTATTGTATGGCATCTTCAAGCATTTTAAGTTTATACTCAATTGCATTAAGCATGTTAGCCAATTTATTTTCATAAAAATAATCTGAATATTCTTTTGCTTTTTCAATGTTTTTTTTTGCATCGACAAGATAATTCAGTTTTAAGTTAACACGAGCAGCAAAGTAATATGCAAAAGGTTGAATCCACTTTTCACCCTCATTATTTGCAATTGCCGAAATTGCATAGCTGTAAGCTTGTGTAAGACTATCAAGATGAAACAAAACATCACTTAAATATAAATTAATTTCTGCAAGCTGTGATTTTGATATCCCTGCATTTAAAAAATTTAACAGCGAATCTTGTGCTTCATTATATTTTCCAGCTTCCCTTAAGTTTTTAATAAAAATAATTTTTCGTTGAAGCGAATCAGGTGGGTTTTCCAAAAATCTTTCGCCAATAATTTTTGCGTATCTGTCATCATCTATATCCGAATTACCTTCATCTGTTAATTCAAAATACTTTGATGCATTCAAACTATCATCGGAAAACGAATAACATAATCCTAACCTTAATGATGCAATACCGCGATAATAATCTTCCGAACTATTGCTAAGAAAAATTTGATAGTAACTACTTGCCTTGTCAAAATTATTTCTGTAAAAGTAAATATTGCCAATTAATAAATTGGAATAGCGAATAAGCTGGATAAAATTAGTATCTGTTGAAGAGATAATCCTGTTTAATATGATTTCAGATTTTTCTAATCTTGAAAGTTTAAGATAAAAACTTGCTAAAGAATAATTGAAAAGAAGATTCTTCCGGTATTTTTTATTTAGTGAGGTCAGTAATTCTTCAGCTTTATCATACTCAGCATAAAACTCTGCAAGTATTTGTGAAAGGTAGAATAGCGCCTCAACTTTTGAAAATTTTCCTTTATCCGAAGCTAATTTTAAAAACTCAATCCCTTTATCTTTTTCGCCTTCAATTCCTGTCATCCGCATTGCCCATTTTAAAGCAGGCGGAGTCTGAGCTATCACAAAATTAAAAATTCCCAATCCCATGTAAGCATCGTAATAAGCGCTGTCAATAAACACAGTATTATTCAGGTAAGAAAATGATTTCTTGGTTGCAAGAACTGCATCCAGGTAGCTTTCCTGCCGCGTAAACGCCACTGCACGGTAGGAATATGATGAGCCCAGAATATAATAGAGAAACGTATCAACGGAATCTGATTCCAATAATTCATTTGCTTTTTTTATTGTGCTGTCCGAAAGATTGATAAAACTAACATAATCCGAATCATTTTTGTTATCTAGATATTTCCATAAATACGGAATCGATTTGAAATGATATCCTGCTGGAGCATCAGGATATTTTTCAATTAAGCTGTTAAATATCTTTTCACTTTTCTCAAAATCAAATTTGAAAGTTGCATCGAGTCCTTGTAATAATTGTTTTTCGAATTGAAGAGAAGGATTGGTATTTTGTGGGTGTATTACTTTTGTTGAAGTAACAGCAATCAATAAAATAAAACAGAAATTTTTCCAACTATTATTTAGTTTCAACAATTTAAAATCTTATAAGAATAATTATTATGAAGAAGATATACTAATCTTAACAAATTTATTTGAAATACCTTTACAAAATTAATTGAAATTAATTATTACAACGGTAAAAATTGTATTCGTCGAAATCAGAATTATACTAATTGCCATTTAAATTCTTAAAAAAACAGCCAAGAAAAAAGGCGGCTTAAATAAGTGGTTTTATTATCTCTTTCTTAGCTCATCTCTTATTTCCGTAAGCAATATTTCTTCCTGCGATGGCTTTGGCGGTTCGGCTGGTTTTTCTTCCTCTCTCTTCTTCATTGCATTCATTCCCTTAACAACTAGGAAGATTGCAAATGCAATAATGATAAAATCGATTACTGTGTTAAAGAATACACCATAACTAAGTGTTACTGCCTCGGAGTCTTCGGTAGCTTTTTTTAGCACGATCATAAATTCGCTAAAATCAACAGCACCCAATAACAAACCAATTGGTGGCATCAGCATATATGCAACAAATGAGGAAACGATCTTGCCAAATGCAGCACCAATAACGATACCGACTGCCATATCCAAAACGTTTCCGCGTGCTGCAAAGTCCTTAAATTCTCTTATCATGCTCATATAGTCAGTGTCCTATATAAATTACTAAATTAAACATGTTATTAATAATACCCCCGCGAAAATATTTAAGCTATAGATAAAACATTAAATCATTACAAGAGTAAATGTTCTCAAGATTAACGTTATTAAAAAATAAGTATTTTATTCTTAAAACAAATCTGAATAAGTAAAAAAATGAATGACTTTAATTTTAATTTTGCAAATTATCCGATGATTTGCCCACATTCACTCAATCATTTATTCATTCAGGTCATTAAAAACTCTTAACAGGTTAATAAATACCAACAGATGACATATTGTGATTGATGAGTAAAGTTATTTGTTAAGCCATATCTTTATCCTCGAAGTATTTTATCGATGCCTTTACAAATTCCCTGAATAATGGATGAGCATTAGTAGCACGCGATTTTAATTCCGGATGAAACTGACAGGCAACAAACCAGTTATGATCGGCTAATTCAATCATTTCTACCAATTCCCTGTCGGGCGAGAGTCCACTTAACACTAATCCGTTTTCAAGAAGCTGTTTCCTGAATTTATTATTAACTTCGTATCTGTGCCTGTGCCGTTCGGAAATATAATTTCTTTTGTAAGCTTCCATTGCTTTCGTACCATCCTGAATTGTACACGGATATGCACCCAACCTCATGGTTGCCCCCATATTTTTCACATTTTTTTGGTCCGGCATAAGATCAATTATACTGAATTTATTCTTTTTAAACTCAGAACTGTTTGCGTTTTTTATACCACATACATTGCGTGCAAACTCTATTACTGCACATTGAAGACCTAGGCATATACCAAAAAAAGGAATGTTGTTTTCTCGTGCATACTTTGTGGCTTTAATTTTTCCTTCGATTCCTCGTTCTCCAAATCCGCCGGGAACCAATATACCTGACACTCCATTAAAAAGTTTTGCATTATCTCCGGTTTGACAATCTTCTGCATTAACAGGTCGTAAAATCACTTTTGCATTATTCACAGCACCCGCGTGAACAAATGATTCCATAATACTTTTATATGCATCCCAGTGATGAATATACTTTCCTACAACTGCAATTTCTACGGTTATTCCCGGATTTATCACCCCATCTACAAAATTATTCCACTCATCAAGTTTAATTTTTTTATCGGGAAGATGAAGCCGCTTAAGCACAATTAAATCTAGTTTTTCTTTGAACAGAACTAGAGGAACTTCATAAATGGATGTGCAATCGTAGGCGGAAATAACGGATTGCCTGTTTACATTGCAGAACAGTGCAATTTTATCACGAAGCTCTTTCGCTAATTTTTTTTCTGAGCGGCAAATTAAAACATCGGGTTGGATTCCAAGCTCAAGCAGATTTTTAACGCTATGCTGTGTGGGTTTGGTTTTTACCTCCCCCGCAGATTTTATGTAAGGCACTAAAGTAACATGAATACTTATTGAGTTTGATCTACCAAAATCCAGCATATGCTGGCGCATTGCCTCAATAAACGGAAGTCCCTCTATATCACCGACGGTTCCACCGATTTCTGTGATGATAATATCATACTCACCAAGTTCGCTTAATTTAACAAGCCGTTTTTTAATTTCGTCTGTTATGTGAGGAATTACCTGAACCGTAGCACCTAAATAATCTCCTCTTCTTTCTTTGGTTATAACTTCATGATAAATTTTTCCTGTGGTTGAATTGTTTGCGCGTGTCATATTAACATCAAGGAAGCGTTCATAATGCCCAAGATCCAAATCAGCTTCTGTTCCGTCGTCGGTCACATAAACTTCGCCATGCTGAAAAGGGCTCATTGTTCCCGGATCAACGTTAATATAAGGATCTAATTTTTGTATTGTTACACGGTATCCGCGTTGTTTTAGAAGTAAGCCAAGAGAGGAGGCAGTGATTCCCTTCCCCAACGATGAAACTACACCACCTGTAATGAATATATACTTTACTTTTTTTCTGCGAGCCATAAATTTTTTTGTTCTCAAATATAGAGCAAGATTGAGTGAATTGCAATTTTCAATAAAGACTTAGGTAAACGTTAAAAGTACAAAAAGTAGACACACTAAAATATTTCCATATAATTAAAATATTATTAAATAATCAATTGCCATTCGTCATCTTTTTCATTATTGTTGAATGAAGGAGATATGAATGAATAATAATATAAAAATTTCAGCGGTTTTTCCTGTAAGTGCTAAACGATTGTATGATGCTTGGCTTAATAGCGATGAGCATTCAGAATTTACCGGGTCAAAAACAATTATCCGTCCTATCGTCGGTTCTAAATTTTATGCCGGAGGTGACTACATAACAGGGAGCAACATTACTTTGCAGCCATACGGAAGAATAGTACAAACGTGGAAATCAAAAGATTTTCCCGCCGGCGCAATAGAATCAAGATTGGAAATTCTTTTTGAAAAAGCCAATGGTGGTGCAAGGGTTACAATAATTCATACTAGAATTCCAACCGGGCAGGCAAAGCTATATGAGAAGGGGTGGAAGAAACATTATTTTAAACCAATGAAGCAATATTTTAAAAAGCAGAAATGAATTTTCCTATCATTTTTTAGAGCACAGATTAATTTCAATTCAACTGGTATGCTCAGAAGAAAATCAAATTCACTTTATTCGTTTCCAGCAACAACAAATATTATATTGTGCAAATATTAATGTACTAAGCAGTGGTCTGTTTTCTTACCATTCTTTTTACTTTTAAATATTATATTTAAACCTTAATAATAAACAAATAGTCTAACTGGTAAGAGAAAACTCATTTACCAATGCAACACTGATATTTTTATTTATCAAAAAAAATAAGTCTTCCTGATATTACCATTTTGAAAAAGATAACTATACTTATTTGCATAATAATATTTTCCGTAGTATTTGCCGGAATAGGTCTGGCACAGGATAGTACGCGAAGTCTTGCATTTAAAAACAATAAACCTTACAGGCGTTCGCCTTATTTTTATCGGCCGGATCTGAGCTATCAAATATGGCAGCAATTTAAGTTAACACAGGAAGCCAATTCCGGTGATGTACTTGCACAACATGAACTCGGTCTAAGATATTTGCTAGGCGAGGGAATGACAGCTGATACTACAAAAGCAGTTCACTGGCTCGGCAGAGCAGCCGATCAGAAACTGCCTTCTGCTATGTACAATTATGCAATTCTTTTAATCAACGGCTGGGGTGTCGATTGGGATCCGTTCAGAGCATTTAAATATTTTAAAGGTGCCGCAAAAGCTGGTATGATACAGGCACAATATGTTGTCGGCATTCTTTACACCGATAACCTTATTGTAA
>JBATTD010000177.1:0-2696 GCA_049670345.1 Ignavibacteriaceae bacterium | reverse complement strand
TCGATGTGATCTTCAATCGGAGTGCCTAACTCCTCTGCACCCTTCTGTATATCTTCCCTGCTGACCGCACGTGCAAATGCTTTATCCTTTAATTTCTTCTTTACAGATTTCACTTCAACTTCATCTACAGTTTTTAATGGTCTTACATAAGTAACTGCTGTAATAAACCCAGCTAATTCATCACAAGCAAATAAAACTTTTTGCATTGAGAAGTAATAAAGAAAATCTAGGGCTTTAATGGTTGGTGATATTGCTAAGAATTTTTCTTTAAAAGATCAATATGGAAATGAATTTGAGCTTTACAAAAATCTTGATAAACGAATTCTTCTTGTCTTTTACCCAAAAGATGACTCACCAGTTTGTACATTGCAATTATCAAATTATAAGAAATATTTGAATGAATTCGAAAAGAATAACATAAAAATTGTTGGAATTAATACAGCAGAAAGTGATTCACATTTTTCATTTTGTAACAAACTGATGTTAAATTTCCCCATTTTAAGTGATATATCTAAGCAAATCAGCAAAAATTATAAGGCATTGAATTTGTTAGGCAGGAATAAACGAAAACTTGTACTGATTGGCACAAATAGACGAATAATATTTGAAAAGGCAATTTTCCCGTTTTATTATTTAAATGCCGGTCAAATATTAAATGAAGTAGATAATAATTATTTCATTTAAATGACTTGACTAAATATCCATTTATTGCATAATTTTACAATAAAATTAAAGGAGTTTTATTAGAGACTTTTTGCTACAAGTATTTTACTTATAAGTTTTCTTGAAATAAATAGAAGATTCTGAATTGTTTCACTTTTTGAAGTTCAGGGCTATGAAGAGCAAAATCTCTATATTACTCTTTATTCTCACAATTGCTGTATATCCGCAGGATGATTATCGTATTCTTTCATCCAATCAAAATTCAATTGTAATTGAGTACTCGCCCGTATATACCGATACTTCTGTAAGAAGGATTGATAATCAGGAATTTAGAAATATTGTTCTTAGTCTTGGTTACATACCCGAACCTGAATTTTGGGGTCTTCCGTCTATTCCCGAAAGAAGAATGAACCTTGGTGTGCCTTCGGAGTTTGGAAACACAATAGAAATTTTAACTACGCAGTACATAGAGTTGGATGGCTTAATTATTCCCAAACCTGAGTTAGTTGAAGATGCTTCACTTTATAAATATGAATTTAATATCGGTGATGGATATTTTGAATACGTAGATCATCCGGAATTAGTTTTGTTCGGTGACTTTGGAATTACGAGAGGAATAAAAAATCAAACAATAAAAATTTTCCCCGTAAAGTTCGATCCGGTACAAAGAAAAATTAAATTGTATAAGCGAGTTGTATTCCGTGTAAACTTTGCTAAGGGTGGAACATTTTCTCAGCAGCCAGACGATGAACTTCTGAGTTCTGCAATTATTAATTATGATGTTGCGCGTTATTGGCAGAAGCAAAAAAAACTGCTTAACAAAGTAACTATTACAAACAGTGTTTTAGCTGAAGGTGAATGGGTTAAGTTTGAAACGGAAGAAGAAGGAATTTATAAGATGGATTTTAATTTGATCTCAGCAATGGGAATTGATCCGGCTTCAGTTGATCCGCGAACAATTAAAATTTATAACAACGGCGGAAAGGTTCTTTCGGAAAATGTAAATGATCCAAGACCTAATGATTTGGTGGAAAACGCTATTAAAGTATTTGGAGAAGATGACGGTACATTCGATCAAGGTGATTACATTTTATTTTATGGAAGGGGAAGCAGTTTTTGGGATTATGATACCACCGCACGGGTAATAAAACGTTTCAACCACACTTACTCCAACTTTAATTATTACTGGATAACTTCTGGTGGTAATAACGGTAAGCGGATGCAGGATAAACCCGGATTGAATACCATTCCGGAATTTAATCAAAACAGTACTTTTGCTTTTGCAGATTTTGAAGAAGATAAAATTAATCTTGGAAAAACAGGAAGAGAATATTATGGAGATGATTTTTCTCAGGCAATATTATCACGTACATATATAAACACACTAAATGGACGATTGTCATCAAAACCAATTAATTACCGTTTCCGGTTTGCTAATGGCTCATCCGGAAGTTTAACACTAAAAGTTATGGAAAACAATTCGGTCATCTTTAACCAGTCTTTAGGTGGGTATGGTGGAAGTCAATACGTAGTGGGTGTTGTACATGAAAAAAATGCTGTGTTCACATCTTCACTGCCCGATAACAGAAGTGTTCTGAATTTTAGTATCGTTCCCACTTCCGTTACTACTGTTGGATATTTGGATTACTTTGAAATTTCCTACACAAAAGAGTTGAAAGCATTTAACGACAGAGTGATGTTTTTCTCAAAGGATACTACAGCTATTATTGAATATTATTTACATGATTTTACTTCCACAAATATCGAAGTGTTTGATGTAACCGATAATGCAAATGTTAAGATAATTACAAACTTTACTCTACTTAGCGGTGGTGATAGTAAATTCCAGATTTCAGAAACTGAAGGAATAGTTTCGAAATATTTTGCTGTGGGAAGCCAAAAATATTTTTCTCCAATTAATCCAGTATCGGTTGAAAATTCAAATCTTAGAGGGATACAGGAAGGTGCAAAATATATAATCATCGCACCAAAATTATTTATTAATGCGGCAAACAGATTAAAAACCTATAGAG